>SRXB01000502.1 GCA_009724975.1 bacterium
GGCACAGGTATGCGGCCCCTGCTACGTCGACCGGCTAGAAATAGTGGAGGAGAGCACCGCCGAGGTGCTGGGATCTTGCAACTTCAGCGGCGGCGACCTCGCCACCACCGGCGTCCTCCCGCCGGGCTACCAGTTCTGGTGCGAACGGGGAGCCATAGGCGCCGACGGCTCCACCAAAATCAAGATATCCTCAAAACAGGCCAACCTCCCCCTCGTCCACGCCTATCTCAAGCAGGTGGCCGAGAACATACCGATGTGGGAAGTATACGCGAAGGCCACGGTCCTCACCGGAGGCGACGGCGCGACCTACACCGACCCCTACCAGCAGCGCGATTTCGAGTTCGCCGGAACAAAGGAGTTCTACTTCAAGAGCAAGGAAGGCACCTACAGCAATATGCGTACCGACGCCTACCAGCCGATAGTGGACGCGGGCTACGAGACCCAGCAGCGCAACTTCCAGTCCAAAAACCCGGGCTACGAGGTCGAGATAGACGCCCACGACACCCTTGACGCCAGAAAGAAAATCGAAGAGGACGTGATAAAGACCAAGCGCTGGAAGACCGGCTCGCAGGGCGAGACCAAGGGCAACCGCGGCTATTACGAAAAGAGCGACGGCTTCAAGGGGACCACCAAGGCAACGGCTAAGTTCCCCGTTTTCGGAACCGTATTGTGGGAGATAACGGGCGATAACATAACCTTCACAAAAGATCCGGCAAGCTCAAGCCCCGGCATGGACTGCTACAAGATAACAGGCGGTACCCTGACCCAAACAAACTACACGTCGTTCGGCTCGTGCGTAGGTGAACCCGCCTCTTTCACCGACAGCTATCCAGCGGACACCTCCGACGGCATGCTCTGCGTCAAAACCGGCACCGATCCCGCCACCTATCAGGCCAGCGCCTCCATCTCCTCTAGGACTCCGCTGGTTGCGCACCAGTACCAGCTTTGTTGCCTTGGAATGCCCTGCGAATCCCAAACCCTTGAAACAGGCGCCCAGGAGCATGAGTGGCTCTATACCGGCGACGAAAAACAGGCCGACGCCGGAGGAAATATGGCAGGCAACGCCTTCAGGGACCAGAACAATCCGACCTATGAGTGGGACATAAAGCCCGACACCGGCTCGGCAG
>SRXB01000503.1 GCA_009724975.1 bacterium
GTTCGGCAGGCTCTTCAGGGCGGGGTCCCTCGAAAAGTGCGCGGGCTGCAAATTCAGGAGAAGGGGCCAGTGCACCGGGGGGTGCGCGGCCCACGTTTACCGGAAGATGAACACATGAAGACGGCTAATAAAGGAACCTTGGCTGGCCGGAAAAACCTACGACAAGGCAAGGTCAGGCCCGCTTTGACGGTTATTTTCAAGGGGCTGGACAAGTGTAACTCCGCCTGCACTTATTGCAGCGTGGGCGACACTGGCGGCAGGGTCATAGAGGCGGGAGATTTCGACCTTCTGGCGGAACAACTGGAGCAATTGGTGAAATCATGGGGCATCCACCGCCTGACCTTCACCTTCCACGGCGGCGAGCCGACCCTGCTCGACCCCTCCTTCATGGAAAAAGTCTGTAAAAGGGTCGAGAAAATGGCCCCGGTGGTCAATTTCAACATGCAGTCAAACCTCATCAGCCTGCCGCCGGAAGTTTTGCAGGTCGCCGAGATCCACCTCATACACATCGGCACTTCCATCGACCCCTTCGGCGTTGACAGGGTTGACAAAAAGGGAAGGAGCCTCTTTTTGCCGTGGCTTCGCAATTACCTGGAATTGGCACGAAGAGGCCCGCCTCCCGGCGCGATTTACGTCGTCACTAAAAGCTCGCTTGGGAGAGCCGAGCAGGTTTACAACGTGTGCGAGGCCATCGGTGCCCTTGCGGGCGCGCGGTTTTCCCTGCAGGTCAACCATATTTACGCCCAGGGAAAGGCGAGTGAGCCGGAAAGCGGGCTAATGCCCACGCCCGAGGCTTTCGGCGAGTTCCTTGTAGAACTATGGAAGGTCTGGGAGAAGAGGGGACGGACGATATCCATTGGCCCCATTGGGATTTTTTCGGAGTATTTCCGGCGAGGGCCCGACTGGGAGCCAGCAGGGCTGCTCTGCGCCTTCGCCGGAGATTGCTCGAAAAGCCACGTGGGGATAGACCTTGACCTAAACGTGGCGGGGTGCGGCCGCCGCCTCGACAGCAAGGCCTTCATAGGCAACCTGAGGCAAAAGCCGCTTGAGGAGATTTTGCAGGAATCCAGCGAGTGGGCGCAGATATCCAAGCGCGCGCAAAAGCTTCGGCAAGAGGAGCCGTGTTC
>SRXB01000171.1 GCA_009724975.1 bacterium
ATTGTAATCTTCGGCCACAGCCATACTCCGCTGGTCGAAAAGATAGGCAAAACCCTCTTCGTAAACCCGGGCAGCGCCTTCGACAAGCGTTGGGCGCCTTTCCGCAGCGTCGCCCTCATCGAGCTTTGCGCGGATGGCCCCCACGCCCGCATAGTGGATCTTGGAAAATGAAGGTTAAAAAGCCCCTTTGGGCCCCGTGGAGATCGCAGTATTTCACTGCGAAGAAATCCAAGGGATGCGTCTTTTGCGACGAGGCGAAAAACCCCGACGCGCCCGATTCGCTGGTGGTGGCCCACACTCCGCTCATGATGGCGGTGTTGAACCTCTACCCCTACACAACCGGCCACCTGATGATAATACCCAAGCGCCACATAGCCCTTCCCGACGAGATGCGGGAAGACGAGCTCAAGGAATTCTGGGCCCTTTTCGTAAGGGCGAAGAACGCCCTAGTGGAGCTTTACTCGCCGGAGGGCTTCAACACGGGCATAAACCTCGGCGAGGCCGCAGGCGCGGGGATAGCCGCCCACCTTCACCTGCATGTGGTCCCGCGCTGGCGGGGCGATGTGAACTTCATGGCGGTTTTGGCCGACGTGCGCGTCATCCCCGACCATCTACACAAGATGCGCGACGACCTTAAAGCAAAGTTGGGGGGATAGCCGATGGCGGCCTTCCTTCGCAAGATTATCGGGGCTATTCTTCTGGGGCTTGCGGTCCTTCTGGCGGTGGAAAACGCCGAGGAGCTGAAACAGACGATACGCCTCTCTTGCGATTTTTTCATCGAAGGATGGAAATTCCACTCTCCTCCCCTCCCGATTTTCTTCGTAATCATCCTCGCCTTCATAGTAGGACTCCTTTATTCGTGGCTAACCGGCCTCATCTCGGTAGTGGCGGCGAAAATAGAAAATCTTCTCTTGAAGCAGAAGGTCGAAAAACTCCAGAAAAAGCTCGACGAGGCCGAGGCCAGGATGGAGAGCGGCGTAAAGAACGAACCCGAGAGCCCCAAGGGCGGCGGCGATGGATAAAAAACCCCAGCCGCAGCCCCCCCGCGCCATCACCCCGATGATGCGCCAGTACCTTGAGCAAAAGGAGCTCCACCCCGACGCCATCCTCTTTTTCCGCCTTGGCGATTTTTACGAGATGTTCTTCGAGGACGCCATCCTCGCCTCGGAACTCCTTGAAATAACCCTCACCAGCCGCGACAAGGGCGAAAACCCAGTCCCCATGTGCGGCGTTCCCCACCACAGCGCGCGCGGCTACATAGCAAGGCTCATAGAAAAGGGCTACAAGGTCGCGGTCTGCGAACAGGTGGAGGAGCCAGGGCAGGGGAAGGCGATAGTGCGGCGCGAGGTCTCGCAGGTGGTCACCCCCGGCCTCGTCACCGACACCGAGATGATAAGCGCCAAAGAGCCCCGCTATCTCATGGCGGTTGCAGGGGGGCCTTCGGGCGGCTGGGGTTTTTCCTACCTCGACGCGACCACCGGCGAGTTTTACGCGGGCTTTTCGCCGGACGAAAGGGCTCTCGGCGAAGAGATAGGGCAGGTGGAGCCGAAGGAAATCCTTCTTGAGGAAGGGCTTTCGGGGAAGAAGAACCCGTGGCTGCCACCCTCTTTGCCGGTTACCTTCGTCGCGCCGCAGATATTCAGGCCCGACAAGTCGATAAGCCTTTTAAAAGAGCATTTTTCCCTGGCCGACCTCGGCGGCTTCGGCTTTGACTCCACCCCCGAGGCGCTCTGGGCCGCCGGAGGGCTCCTCTCCTATGTGGGATCGCGTTTTAGCTCGGCACTCGCCGCCGTAAGGCCGCTTTCGCGACATCTTCGGGGCGATTTCGTCTTTCTCGGCGAGACAACCCGCAAGAACCTTGAAATTTTCCAGACCCTCTCGGGTGAACGCGGCCAGGGGACGCTGCTCTCTCTCATGGACAAGACCCGCACCCCGATGGGCGGCAGGCTCCTTCGCCGCTGGCTCGCCTTTCCGCTTATGAACCTTGAGGAGATAGGCAGAAGGCAGGATTGTGTCCACGAGTTTTACACCCGGGGAGAGACGCGCAAGAAGGTGCGTGAGGCCCTCAAAAAGGTCAGCGACATCGAAAGGCTCGCGGGTAAGGTCGCCATCCAGACCGCCAACGGGCGCGATCTGGTGGCCCTGCGCCAATCCCTCGGCGCGGTTCCCGAGCTGGCGTCACTTCTGGATTCCGCCGAGTCTGTGCTTCTAAAGGAGTCGGCCGCACTTCTCGATCCCCTGCCGGAGCTAGCCCTCCTCCTCCAAAACGCCCTGCGCGACGACCCCCCCGCCCTAATCACCGAGGGGGGGATGATACGCGAGGGTTTCAGCGCCGAGCTTGACGAACTTAGGGAGATACAGAGCGGCGGGCGAAGCTGGATAGCGGGACTACAGGCCAGGGAGCGCGAACGCACCGGCATAACCTCCCTGCGCATCGGCTTTAACAGGGTTTTCGGCTACTACATCGAGATTTCAAGGGCAAGGCTCGACAAAACGCCTGAGGGCTACGAGCGCAAGCAGACCCTAGCCAACGCCGAGCGCTTCATCACCCCCGAGCTAAAGGAGATGGAGGTAAAGGTCCTTGGCGCCGAGGAGAGAGCAAACGCCCTTGAATTGAAGATTTTCACCGATCTTCGCCTCGCCGCGTCAAAAGAGGTTGAGAGGCTCCGCGCTACGGCCCGGGCGGTCGCCGCGCTCGACGTTCTGGCCTCGCTGGCCGAGCTGGCGGCCCTTCGCCGCTACACAAGGCCCGCAGTGAGCGAAGAATACGGCCTTAAAATAACGGGCGGCAGGCACCCTGTTGTGGAAGCGCTGGCCGAAGGGGAGAGGTTCGTTCCCAACGACATCCTCTTTGACGCCGAAGATAACCGCCTCCTCGTCATAACCGGCCCCAACATGAGCGGCAAGTCAACCATCCTTCGGCAGACCGCGCTAATCGCCCTCATGGCGCAGATGGGGTCTTTCGTCCCCGCACAGTCCGCCGAGATAGGGCTGGTGGACAGGATATTCACCCGCGTCGGGGCATCCGACGACCTTGCGCGCGGGCGCTCCACCTTCATGGTGGAGATGATGGAGAGCGCCGCCATTCTCCACAACTCCACCTGCCGGTCTTTGGTTATACTTGACGAGATAGGCAGGGGGACCTCCACCTTCGATGGCCTCTCCATAGCGTGGGCAGTTGCCGAAAATATGCACAGCAAGGGGTCGCGGACCCTTTTTGCCACCCACTACCACGAGCTCACCGATTTGGCCCGCACCCTCAAGGGGGTCGCCAACTTCAACGTGGCCGTCAAAAAGTGGCAGGACAAGGTGATTTTTCTTCGCAGGCTCGTCGAGGGAGGGGCCAGCAGGTCTTACGGCATAGAGGTCGCCCAGCTCGCCGGCCTGCCCGAGGAGGTTATAGCGCGGGCCAGGGAGATTTTAGGGAATCTGGAATCGGCGGAGCTCGATGAGGCCGGAAAGCCTAAAATCGCCGCCGCCGCTGGAAGGCGCGAGAAGAAAAACATGCAGATGGACCTCTTTTTGGGGGGTTTCGACGCCCAAAAGGGACGGCTGGTGGCAGAGCTGGCCGAGATTTCGGTGGAGGCGATGACCCCCATCGAGGCCGTGCTGGCCCTTGATGAATTGAGAAAGAAAGCCCGCGCCCTCTCGGGTGGGAAGAAAGGCTGAAAAATAGATGAGTTTTTTTAAAATGCGTCTCGCCGTTCTTGCGGCGTGCATTCTTGCGCTGGCGGCCTGCTCCCAAGGGCCACCGGTCGCCTCCAGAGAAGCGGCTAAAAGCCACGCCCAGGCGGGGATGGAGGAGGCGGCTCGCCTTAGCGAATTAGTCGCGAAAAACCCCGCCGACCTTGAACATCGCCTCGACCTTATAAGGATTCTCGAAATTCTTGGCGACCCCGACGGCGCGCTAAGGGAAGCGGATAACGGCCTAGACATAACCCCTGCCGAACCTCGGCTGATGGTTTTCAAGGCGCGCCAGCTCATAAGCCTTGGCTGGTTCGACCAGGCCGCCGACATCGCCATGGCGGCGGCGCGCGGCGGCGGATCGGTGGAAGCCTATCTTCTGTCGATACAGATTCTCTTCAGATCCGAGCGCGAGGGCGAAGCGCTGAAGCTTACCCGCGAATGGGCGCAAAAGGAGCCCCAAAGCGCCGAAGCCCATTACTGGCTCGCGCGCCTGCTGGCCGAATCCGGCGATGAGGAGGGCGGCCTTGGCGAATACAGGCGCGTGCTTGAGATGGACCCCGCCCACCAGCCCACCCTTTCGGTCCTTGGCCTTTATTACAGCGGCAAGGGCGATGACGAGGCCGCGACGGGATACCTTGAAAAGCTTCTGGCGCAAAATCCCCATTACGACACTGAAAGAGCCGCTCTGGCCGAGATTTACATTGAAAAGGGGCGCAAGGAGGAGGCCCTTAAGCTTTTGCGCGATGGCCTGCAAGTTGTGCAAAAAAACGAGATAATCTCCAACATGGCGATAATGGCCTCTGACCTTGGGGATTCGGGCCTTGGCCTCCGTTTAATGGAAAGGCTCATCCAAAAAGAGCAAAATGACGGAAACTACATGCTGCTGGGTGTTTTTTACGCCCGAACCGGCAACCAGGAGAAGGCCGCCGAGTCCTTCGCCAAGGTCGGCCCAGGCGGGATGAAGATGACGGCCGACGTAAATCTGGCCCTAACCCTCGACAAGCTGGGCAGGGAAAAGGAGGCGGCGGCCCTTATCGACAAATATCTCGCCGAATGCCCCAAGGACGAGGATGGAACCCTGGAATTTATCGACTACCTGCGCCGCAGGAAGGAATTTGAAAAAGCACAAGGCTACCTGCAAAAATACATCACTCTCCACGGGGAGGCGCAGGGCGAGAAGTTCTACTTTTCGTGGGGCATGATACGGGACGCCATGGGCGACACCGCCGGAGCGGTCCAGAAG
>SRXB01000504.1 GCA_009724975.1 bacterium
AGCTGCCGCGACATGATCTTGATGTTGGAGCCGTCGCCGTGCGGGTCGTGGCAATCGATGCACTTCGGCACGAAACGCCACGTCGCCACGTCCGGCGCGTACCCGAACGAGCTCATGATCGCCCGCGTGTGGTCCGCCACCAGCCCCGACGTCACGTGGCAACCCGCCGCGTTCGTGTTGCACGTGAACCCGGCGGTGAGGCGGAACACCGTCCCCGCCCCCTGGTTCGTGTAGCTCGCGGAAAACACGTGCGGCCGACCCATCGTGTGGCAGTCCACGCACCGCTTGTTCACGCCCGCCTTCGAGTGACCCACCGCACCGTACTCCGTGCCGCTGATCAGGCTCGACGAATAGTTGTACCCGTTGAAGCTCTCGCGATCGACCGTCCCCACGTGGCACGGATTGCACGTCGTCGGGGTCGTGTCGCTCCACGCGATGTCGTTCGTCGCATCGTGGCAACCGTTCGTCGCGCACGTCCCGAACGTCCCGCCACCCGACGCCACCGTCGTGTCGCCCGTGTAGGAGACCGACTTGCCCGCCATGTTCACCCGGTTGTTGATGTGCGTCGGAACCGTCGCCGCCGCGTGGCACTGCGGACAACCCGTCGAACCCGACCCCACCAGACCGTACGCCAGGTGCGCACGGTGCGCCTGCGTCCTCTGCGACGACGGACCCACCCCGTGACAGTTCACGCAACCCGCCAAAGTCACGTTGCTCCACGTGTACGTCGGCGTGTTCGGAGCCCCCAGCTGACCGTTCTGGTGGCACGGGTTCGTCCCGCACGTCCCCTTCGAGCCGTTCGCCCAGCTCCCCGCGTACGACACCCCCGCCCACGAACCCGTCCAGTTCCACTGCATCGTCCACGACGTGTTGATGTGGCTCTGCGCGTACGAAGGCGCCGCGCTCCCCCACGTCGTCGCAAAGTGGCACGCGTCGCACGTGATCGTCACACCGTACGCCGCCCGAGCCCCCGTGTGCGCCACGTGCGGCGGGTCCACCGTCACGTCGAGGTGGCACACCGTGCACGCGCTCGTCGTCGCCGTCCCGTACCAGCCGTACGTCACCGGCGTCGTCATGTTGTTGTGGCAGTCCACCCCCGCGCAGTTCCCGCGGTTCACCGTGTAG
>SRXB01000505.1 GCA_009724975.1 bacterium
CCCAGCGAAAGCCAGCAGGCCGCCGCCATGGAGGGGTGTATCCAGAGCATTATCCCCGCGAGGAAAGAGGCGCTCCTCTCTTTTTTCGCCGCCCAAAGACCCCACGCCAGCAAAACCCCGAAAAGGCCCACCACCCCGAAGATGTAAGGGTGGTTGAAAAGAAGTATCGGGTAGTTGTGGCCGTGGAGCGAATCTAGGTAGGGATAGCCCCTCAGGGGAGGCGCCGACGGGCCTATCTTGAGCGAAATGAGCGCCAGCGGGGCCGCAAGGGCCACCGAGACGTTTTCGGTGAAGGCGAGGGTTGCGGCTGTTAGCGAGGAGAAGATGAGCGCCCCCGAAAGACCCGTGAAGAGGACCGAGGCCAGCCATTCTCCCATGCCGAGCTTCAAGAGAAGCGCGGCGGAATCTATCAGCAGGCTCGTGACGGAAAGATACCCAATGCGCATGGGGTTGTCGGGCGGGAGAGCTATCTTACCCGCCACCACTTGCGCGTTTTCCACGTTGTCGGCCCAGAAGGGGAAGACGAGGGAGTAGAGAAGAAATCCGGCGAACGCGGAAAACAGTATCGCCGCCAAAGTGCGGTCAAATGATTTATTCTCCACCCGAAAACCTCAAAAGAAGATGAACCGGTCGCCTTATCTTACAATAAAAAAGCCCGAGGGTCTTTCCAAATGGGAAGACCTCCGGGCGCGCTTTTGCCGTGGCGGCGGGCAAGAGGGTTATTGGGCTATTGGGTCAGCGGTTTGGCAGTTTCAGCGAAAAACTGGTGCCGTCGGCCCTTGAGGTGGAAAAACTAACCTCACCGCCAAGGTAGCTCTCGCCGAAGAGCTTCATGCTGTAAGTGCCAAGGCCCCTGCCGAGCGAACTTTTGGTGCTGAAGGCGCGCTCGAATATGCGAAGCTGCACCTCTTCTGGAATGAAGCCCTCGTTATGGACGGTGAAAATAGGCTTTTTCCCTTGGCAGTCGAACCGCATCTCGACCTTGCCCCCGGGCAGAGTCGCCTCAAAGGCGTTTTTCCCCATGTTTATCAGGACTCTGGTGACGAGTGTGATGTCGGTGAAGATTTTGTCGCAAGCGCCAGCCGCTTTTTGCGACTTCAGCGTTTTTCCCCGCGCCGC
>SRXB01000506.1 GCA_009724975.1 bacterium
TCAAGGTGCAAGTGCAACAGTGGGAGCAAGAATAACGCCTTGGCCGGCGCAATGTTCACAGAAGACCTCGGCCGGGGTACGGAAGCCCAAGGACTTCCTGGGTCGGGAATTGAGCGCCCAGGCGATGTAGTCCAAGTCCCGCTGCGAATAAGCCGAGAGGTCGGTGCCCTTGGGCAAGTACTGGCGCAAGAGGCCGTTCGTGTTTTCATTAACCCCTCGTTGCCAGGGGCTGTGAGGATCGGCGAAATAGATTTTCAGCCCGGTTCGGGCCGCCAGGGTGGCATGCAAGGCCATTTCCTTGCCCTGGTCGTAGGTCAGGGTCTGGCACAGGCTCGGATCAAGCGGGGCGAAGGCCCGGCTGAATCCGTCCAGGGCTGCCAAGGCAGTGCAGGCGTCCATCTTGACCACCATCACGAACAGGCTCATCCGGTCCACCAAGGTACCGACAGCGCTTCGATTGGCCGCCCCCTTGAGGAAATCGCCCTCCCAATGGCCTGGCACCAAGCGTTCGTCGGCCGCCGGCGGGCGCAGATGAATGCTGGGGAGATCGGGGAGCTGGCCGCGCCGGTCGCTACCTCGAGTACGCGGCTTGCGAGCCCCACGGCCTTGGCGCAGCAAGGCCACTAGTTCTCGTCGGAGTTCTCCCTTGGGGTGGGCGTAGATGGCGGTATAAATGGTTTCGTGGGAAACGTGGCAGTCGGGGCAATCAGGATAGTCCTTCTTCAGCCGACCGGCGATCTGCTCCGGTGACCAGCCTTGTTCCAGATCGTGGCGTACCCGCCGCCATAGCGACTGCTCCCGGCTCAGCTTGCGCGGACGTCGCGGTTTGCGGCGCAAGCGCTTGGCCCGGGCTTGTGCGCGGCTGGCATCGTAGCCCCCTGCAATCGCCGGACGCCCCATCACGCCCCGCTCCGTCGCCGATTTCCAGCCGTTACGTCGGCGCTCCCGACTGATCGTACTGGCCGACCGGCCCAACACCTCGGCAATCGCCCGCAGGCTTTGCCCCGCGAGCGTCATTGCCATGATGGCCCCGCGCTCCTCACCACTCAGGTGTTCGTAGCATTTCCCCATGCAACATCTCCTTCTCTAGGAATGTTGCACTTGGCCTTTGAAACCGCC
>SRXB01000507.1 GCA_009724975.1 bacterium
TCGGCGCAGGGAGTGATGATAACCTCCGACTTCAAGAGCATGAAGGCGGCCCACGTAATCTTCGGCGGCGAAGCCGACCCCGCCGGGGTATGGGACGCTCCGCAAACCCTCTTCGTCTCCTACACGAACGACGGAACCACCATAACCAAGGCCACCTTCGGCCAGATGAAGCCCCCCTACGACGTCAGACTCGAAAAGGTGGGAGGAACCTTCACCGCCAAGGCCAAGAACGTCACCGACACTACCTGGACAACCATAACCACCTTCTCGGTGCCGAGCCTTTCGGGCTCGCTCCAGCTCTTCAACGGCCTCTACGTAGACACGCCCGGCCAAAACAACACCGGAACCGAAGCCTGGTTCGACTTTTACAAGCAAGAATGCCGTTAAAGGCTGATTGACAAGCCGCGAAGGCCGTCCCGATGGGGCGGCCTTCTTTTTTAAAGGAAAAAACTTGCCGGAAATAACGGTCGCCATCTCGGTGCGAAACAACGGGGAATACCTGGAAGAGGCGCTGGACTCCCTCTCCTCGCAAACCCTTGAAGACTTCAAGGTCCTAGTCCTTGACGATGCCTCCGACGACGAAACCCCGCGCATACTCGCCGCCCACGCCGCGAAAGATCCCCGTTTCGAGGTCTTCACCGCGCCCTGTCGCCTCGGGATACCGGCTGCGGCTAATTTCCTCCTCGAAAAGACAAAAACCCCCTACGCCGCCCGCATGGACGGCGACGACATCTGCCTTCCCCACCGCCTTGAGGCCCAGCTCGAAAAAGCGAAAGAAAACCCGGACGCCGCGCTTATCGGCGGACTCGTCGAGGAGGTCGGCAAGGCAGGCGAGGGGTGGGGAGAATACGTGGAATGGGTCAACAACTTAAAAAGAGAAGAGGATATACGGCTAAACTGCCTGACGGAGAGCCCGATACCACACCCCACCTGGCTTTACCGCGTGGAGGAGGTGAAAAAGGCGGGTGGCTACCGCGACGGACTCTTCCCCGAGGACTACGAGCTTTTCCTGCGCCTTTTGTCGCTCGGCAAAAGGGCGATAAAGGTCGACGAAGCCGTTTTGAAGTGGCGCGACCACCCCTCTCGGGAAACCAGAACCTCCAAACGGTGCTCCTT
>SRXB01000508.1 GCA_009724975.1 bacterium
AAGCGGCGGCTCGCTCCTTTCGGGCAACGAGAGGGAGTTTTTCGCAAAACTCAAAGAGGCCGGAGAGAAGCGGATAGAGGTGGTGGGCCGCAAGGTCGAGGAGCCGTGGGCTACCTCCTTCTTTCTCGTCGCGGCCCTCCTCCTTTTCGCTTTTGACTGGGCGCTCAGGAGGCTAAACGAGTAGCCCGTCACCTTTCCTTGACCTTTCGCCTCCCTCTGGTTAAAAATATAAGATTGCCGAACAGTCACGAAGAAAACGAGGTCTGCACATGAATTTCTTCGAATCGCCCCAACTGGCGGTTCTGCGCATTTTCGCGGTCCTTCTGGCCCTCACGGTCCACGAGGCCTCGCACGCCTGGGCCGCCGACAGCCTCGGCGACCCCACGCCAAGGCTTAGGGGGAGGCTTTCCCTCAATCCGCTGGCGCACCTTGACGTCCTGGGCACGATTTTCTTCTTTATCGTGGGCCTTGGCTGGGCAAAGCCGGTTCCGGTAAATCCGTCGTATTTCAAGAACCCCAGAAGGGACGATTTTCTGGTGAGCCTCGCGGGCCCTTTGTCGAATATCACGCTGGCGATATTGATGGCGGTCTCCCTGCGCTTTTTCGACCGGCTAATCCCGCTGGCCCAGAGATACCCCATTATCGAAACCCCCCTTGAGTTCGCCTTCGGGGTGGCGACGATGTCGGTGATGATGAACATAGGGCTGGCGTTCTTCAACCTCATCCCCATACCTCCGCTGGACGGCAGCGGGATAGTCGCCTCGCTTTTGCCGCCGCGCCTCTCGGAAGAATACCAGCGCATGGGGCAATACGGCTTTTTGGTCCTCTTCGCGCTCGTCTTCCTCGGGGCTTTTGAAAAACTCCTCTTCCCCCTCATAGACGCGGCTTCGGGGGCGCTTTTGGGATGACGGGCGAGGTCGCCGACAAGCAGCTTCTCCTCTTTGGCGAGGATAACACCTATCTGGTGAGGCTTGAGGGTTTCGACGGGCCGCTGGAGCTTTTGCTCCACCTGATACGAAAGCACAAGTACGACATCTTCGACATACCCATCGCCGCGATTCTGGCGGAGTACCTTTCGGTTATCGAGGCGATGCAGGAGCTGGACATAGACCTCGC
>SRXB01000172.1 GCA_009724975.1 bacterium
AGCGTGGCGCGGGCGATGGCCAACTTCGGCCTCGAAAAACTAGTGCTGGTGCGGCCCGCCGAAGGTCTTTTGGAGGATCCCCAGCTTCTGCCCATGGCCAGGGAAAAGGCGCGCCACATAATAGAGGGTGCGAAGGTCTTCGACGACCTGGCCGAAGCGCTAAAAGACGTGGAGATAGCCCTTGGCTTCTCCGCCCGCTTCGGCAAAAAACGCTCCGACAGCGTCGGCCTAAAGGAAGCGGCGAGAAAAATAGCCTCTGAACACGGGGGCGGCAAAATAGCGGGGGTTTTCGGCAGCGAGGACAAGGGCCTTTCCAACGCCGACCTCGAAAAATGCCACTGGCTCGCCAAAATCCCCACAAGCCCGACCCTTTCGAGCCTAAACCTCTCCCAGGCGGTAATGCTCTTCGCCTACGAGATATTCATGGTCTCGCAGGAAAGCGCCGAAAAGCCGCAAAAGAGCCGAAAGGCCGCCACCGTGGAGGAGATGGAGGGGTTTTACGGCCACCTTGAACGCGTTTTGGATAAAATCGGCTTCATAGAAGAGGAGAACCCCGCCCGCATGATGAACGCTATGCGCCGCATCTTCTCCCGAAGGCTCCCCGACCCCCGCGACGTCAGCATTCTGCGGGGGATGCTCTCCAAAGTGGAGCTTACGATTAAAAGGGCGAAGGAAGGAAAGGATTAACCGGCTACTTCGTCGCCTCCTCAATCTTCTTTTGGGTCTCTTCGTTGATTTCTCTGGCCTTTTCGGCGGCCTCACCGCCCATTCTCATCGGCTCGAACTTCATCTCCGAGCTTCCCTCCTCGGTGAAGCCCATGAAATCTCCGGCTATCTGGTAAGTAAGGAAAAGGCCTAGGGCAAGGACAATAAGCAAACCTATGATTTTCATTTTTTCCTCCGAAACGACGGCCAGATGAAGGAAAACTCGACTCCCTTCATCCCATTTCCCCCGAATATAGAGGGCGGATTTT
Source organism: bacterium (assembly GCA_009724975.1). Taxonomy (GTDB): domain Bacteria; phylum Desulfobacterota; class Deferrisomatia; order Deferrisomatales; family BM512; genus SCTA01. The sequence continues at coordinate 975 of SRXB01000172.1, forward strand.
TCGTTAAGCGCGAAAAGCGCTTTTTGGCGCACGTAATTCTGGCTGACGGCTCCCGCGCTATAGCCCACTGCCCCAACACCGGCTCCATGCGCTCGTGCCTTTTGGAGGGAGCGCCGGTTTTGCTGGCCAGAAGCGACAACCCTTCAAGAAAATATAACCTTTCCTGGCTCGCCATTCAAATAAACGGCACCTGGATAGGGATAGACACCATTTTGCCCAATAAACTCGCGAAGTTGGCGGTGGCCGAGGGTTTCATCGAACCTCTCGGCCTCTTTGACTGCGTCGAGAGCGAGAAATTCATCGCCCCGGGCTCCCGCATAGACCTCGTAGCCAGCTCTGCAGTAGCGAAAAAGTGCTATATCGAGGTCAAGAACGTTACTTTGGTCGAGGGTGAAACTGCACGCTTCCCCGACGCGGTGACAGAGCGGGGCCGAAAGCATCTTTTGGAGCTTGAGAGGAAAGTAGCGGAGGGAGAGAGGGCCGCGATGATTTACCTGGTCCAGCGGGGCGACGCCGCAAGGTTTAGGCCCGCCGACGATATCGACCCCGCATACGGCGAGGCGCTCAGGCGCGCCGCGAAGACCGGGGTTGAGGTTTACGCCCTTCTTTGCGAGGTTTCGCCGGAGGGGGTGAGGGCAAAAGGGCTTTTGCCGGTAGACTTGGGCGGCTAGGCGAGCTTCGCCACCGCCTCTATCGCAAGAGAAGCGTCTTTGGGAAGCCTTTTAACCTCCATCGCCCCCCTCGCGGGCGGGTGGAGGGGTAAAAATTCGGCGTAGACCTCGTTGACGGCTGCAAAATCGGCCATGTCGACCAGATAGAGGGTGGTTTTGACGAGGTCGCCGTAGCCACCGCCCGCCTCCTGCAAGAGCGCGCCGATATTTCGGAAAACCTGCCTCGCCTTATCCTTTATATCGCCCTCCACAAGGGCTCCGGTTTCGGGCACTAGGGGCAACTGCATAGAGATATGGAGCCAGCCGTCGACAAAAATCGCCTGGCTGTAAGGGCCGACGGCCTTGGGTGCGTTTGCGGTCGAAACAACGGCCTTCTTCATCGCTATCCCCTTCCCGTTCGCGTCACGGAATCGACGCCCTTTAGTTTTTTCAATTCGGTGATGACCTTGGCGACCTTATCCATGGTCGGAACCATTATCGCGAAGATGTATTCGCTCTTGCCCTCGCGGTGCGGGAAGGCGTTGGCGCTGACCACCTGCACTCCGGTGGCCGCTAGCGCCTGCGTTATCGCGGGCAGCATGGAGGCCTTGCCGTCGGCTATTACGCGAAGCCTCACGGCGTGGTGCGCACCTTCGCCAAGGTCCCATTCGATATCCAGAAAGCGCGACTGGTCGGATCGGGCGAGGTTTTGGCAATCGGCCCGGTGCACCGTCACTCCCTGCCCCTTGGTGATGAACCCGGCCACCTCCTCGCCAGGCAGCGGCATGCAGCACTTGGCGAAACGCACCATCACGTCGCCCACACCCTTGATTACGATCCCCTGGCGCGGTTTTTTGGAGCTTTTGCGCTCGCGTTTGGGCTCCTCGTCGAGGCGCTGCTGTTCCAGCTCCGGGTAGACCCTCTCAAGCACAAGTCTGGCGTTTACCTTGCCGTACCCGACCGCCTCCATTATCTCGTCGGCCTTGTTAACGCCGAAGCGTTCAAGCACGCCGTCCAAAAGCCCCTCCTTGAGGGCCTTGGGGAAGCTTTTTTGGGCTTTGCGAAACTCGCGGTCAAGGATTTCGCGGCCAAGCTCCATCGAGCGCAGCCGCTGTTCGTTGCGAATCCACTGTTTTATGCGGCTCTGCGCCTTGCCGGACTTTACGAACTCAAGCCAGTCGGCGCTGGGCTTTTGGTTTTTGGAGGTGACTATCTCAACGCGGTCGCCGTTTCTAAGAACGGTGGAGAGCGGGACCATGCGGTCGTTGACCTTGGCGCCGACGCAGTGGTTGCCGACCTGGCTGTGGACGTTGTAGGCGAAATCCACCGGCGTGGAGCCCTTGGGCAGTTCAAGCACCTCGCCCGCCGGGGTGAATACGAAGACCACGTCGGGAAATAGGTCGCCCTTAATGTTTTCGAGAAACTGCTTGGGGTCGCCGACGTCGCTGTTTAGCTCCACTATTTGCCGCAGCCACTGGAAGATGGAATCGGCGCGGGCGTCGGCGCTTCTCTTTTCCTTGTAGCGCCAGTGCGCCGCGATTCCCTCTTCGGCGAAGCGGTGCATCTCCCAGGTGCGTATCTGCACTTCCATTGGGATGTTGCGAGGGCCGATGACGGTGGTGTGGAGCGATTGGTAGAGGTTGGGCTTTGGGATTGCGATGTAGTCCTTGAAGCGCCCGGGGACCGGCGTCCATTTGCCGTGGACCGCGCCGAGGACCGCGTAGCAGTCGCGAAGCTCGCCGACGATCACCCTGAAGGCCACGCGGTCGTAAACCTTCTCGAAGGGGATTTTCTGGTCGAGCATCTTGTTGTAGATGGAGTAAAAGTGCTTCAGGCGGCCATAGACCTCGCCCTTTATGGCGTAATCGGCCAGAATCGAGTCAAGGAGCCCCTTCACCTCTCCGATGTAGGAGTCCATCTCGCTCTGGAGCCGTTCGCTTCGCTCCACAAGGTCGGAATAGACCTCCGGCTCGGTGAATTTTAGCCCAAGGTCTTCCAGTTCGCTCTTTATCTTGTGTATGCCGAGGCGGTTCGCCAGCGGGGCGTAAATGTCCAGCGTTTCGCGGGCCATCAGCTCCTTTTGGCGGGCGTCGGCAAGGTCGAGGTTGCGCATGTTGTAGAGGTGGTCGGCGAGTTTGACCATCACCACGCGCACGTCGCGGGCCATGGAGAGGATTAGGCGGCGGAATTTTTCGGCGTGGTCGGCCGAGGAGGTGGTCGGGGTGGAGTATTTTATCGAGATGACTTTGTTGAAGGACTCGGCGATGGCGGCGACCTCGCCCCCGAAGGCTTCGCGCACCGCCGCGACTCCGGCGGTGCCCACCGCGTTGTGCAAAAGGCCCGCCGCGATGGTGTCTTCGTCCATGTTTATCTCGGCGAGGATGTTGGCCACCGACAAAAGGTGGTCCACCTCCGCCTCGGAGCAGGGTGCGCCAGCATTGCGGCAAGCCTCCTCGGCGAAGGAGAAGGCTCGGACCACGAGATCGGAAACCGCCTCCTTCTCCCTCCTCGCGAGCTTTTTAGTAAGGCTTTCGAGGGCCTTGTCCGCGCTTGTCATTAGCGCTTCCAGAGGTCCCGCTTATTTGCCCGGGGACTTTCGCTCCTTGATCGCCACTTTGCCCTCGGCTATCTCCCTGAGGGCGGTTACGACGAACTTGTTTTTTGTCTGGATGAGCGGAGGGGCTCCCTTCAAAAGCTGCTTGGAACGCTGGGCCGCGGTCATCGCCAGGGCGAAGCGGTTCGGGATGAGCTCTAGGCAATCTTCTACTGTGACTCTCGCCATTTTTCTTCCTTTTTCAGATACCGGGCCCGAAAAGGCCGGGATATTTTTGCGCCATTCTATCGGTTTTCAGCCGCTCGGCGGTGATTATAGCCTTCAGCTCGCCTGCGGCGGTGCCTAAATCGTCGTTTATCACCGCGTAATCGTATTTTATCGCCTCGGAAATCTCTCCGGCGGCGTTTTCAAGCCGCTTGGCCATCGTTCCGGCGTCGGTGTCGCCTCTTTTGGCCAGCCTTCTCTCAACCTCCGCCAGCGAAGGGGGAAGTATGAAAATGAGTACGGGCGCGAGGTTTTTCTGGCTTCTAAGGTTGAGCGCGCCCTGCACGTCGATGTCGAGTATTACATCCTTGCCCTGCCCAAGCACCGTTTCGAGCGAGGCCAGCGAGGTTCCGTAATAGTTGCCGTGGACAAGCGCCCATTCGGCGAATTTGCCGCCGGAAACCATACTCTTGAACTCTCCGGTGGTTACGAAGTG
>SRXB01000173.1 GCA_009724975.1 bacterium
TCTTCCCCCAAGGACGAAAGGCCGCTTTCATCTTCCGTGAAATTGCAAAGCCCCAGGACTTTTTCCGGCGCGCCCTTGAGGAAAACCACGCGGCGGCCCCTGAACTCATTCAGGGTGGCCATGGTCTTCGTTTCCGAGGAAAAGGGGGTTTCCGACAAGCGAGGGCAGGAGGCGCGCAGGTTGCTTTCAAGAAGGCCGAATTTTCGGGCCGCGACCAACAGGGCTCCTTCGGTTGGGTCTCCAAGGACGGAAAAGACCCCGTCTTTTTCCTCAAGTTTAGCGTCATTGCATAAAAGAGCCGCGGTCAGGAGCATTTCGAGCTGGCTTGGCAAGGACTCGCCGTCCGCCGGGGATATTTTGCCTTCGGGCCGGTAGCCGCCGCCGGAAAATATTATCTCTCGACCCCCCGCCAGCCCCTCCCGCACGGTCATTTCCCCTTTGGTGAGGGTTCCGGTCTTGTCGGTGCAGATGACGGTGGTGGAGCCTAGCGTTTCAACCGAAGGGAGATTTCGCATGAGGGCGTTTTTTTTGGCCATGCGCTGTACGCCGAGGGCCAGGGAGATGGTTACGACCGCGGGGAGCGCCTCCGGCACCGCCGCCACGGCGAGCGCGATTGCGAAGATGAAAAGTTCCACCAGCGGCTGGCCGTAAAAGAGCCCCGCCGCCACGATAAGCGCTATTATCGCAAGTGCCGCCTTGGCCAGGGCTTTTCCCGCGCGGTCAAGGCCCTTTTGCAGGGGGGTCTGGTTTTGCTCAATATTGGTGAGCATTCCGGCTATCTTGCCGAACTGGCTTTTCATGCCGGTTGCGGTGACTACCGCCGAGCCGCGCCCTCGCGAAACGGTGGTGGCGCAAAAGGCCATGTTGCGCCTGTCGCCGAGAAGGGTTTCGGCGGGCAGGATAAGGGAGTGATCCTTCTCTGCGGGCATGGATTCCCCGGTGAGAGCGGCTTCGTCACAGGAGAGGTTCACCGAGTAGATTAGCCTGCCGTCGGCTGGCACCCTGTCCCCCGCCTCAAGGGTGATTATGTCGCCGCAAACCAGCTCAGAGGCGGGTATCTCGATTTTTTCGCCGTCGCGAAGGACCCTTGCTTTGGGCGCGGCCATGTGGCGGAGCGCGGCGATGGCCCGCTCCGAGCGAAATTCCTGGAAAAAGCCGAGAATCGCGGAAAAGAGGATTATTACGCAAATCACCGCGGCTTCGGCGAAATGGCCCAGAAGCCACGAGAGGATTACGGCGATTATCAGGATTGCCGTCAGGGCGTTTTTGAACTGGGAAAAGAAGATAAAAAGCGGATTAGGTGAGCGGGTTTCCTCAAGAAGATTGCCCCCCTCGGCCAAAAGACGCCTTCGCGCTTCTTCGCCGCTGAGTCCTTCCTCAAGGGAACCGGTGAGGCTTATGGCCTCTTGGGCTGTTTTGTCGTGGTAGTCCATTTCGTCCGCGCCAAGGTTAATCTCCAAGGTTAGAGTTTATAACCTTTTGGCGCTTTGTGAAACCGTAGACCCTGATTTTGCGGTTACTTGTAAAATCTCACGAAATATAGAAGCACAAGTGATATCGCGAGAATTATCGAAAGCACGGTTATCCGCACGCGACGGTTTTTCTTCTCGTCGTCGTAGGGGTCATCCGCCGCGGAGAGGACCGCCGAGGCGGGAAGTTCCGCCTCCCGCGTCAGGATGCGGGCCAGCTTTATGGGCAGGGGAATTGATTTGTTGACGGCCCAGCCGCAGGCGTTGAGCACCGGCGCGAGGTCACGTGACCTTATGCGGAAGTAGCAGGATATTACCGAGGGGCCGGAGACGAGGAAAAAGAGGCCGATTATCGACAAAAGGGTTTTCCACAGGGGCATTCCGGCGAGCAGGCTGACCGCGGCGGTCGCGGCGGTGCTTATAAACCCCAGCGCTATGCCCAGGGCGGCTACGGAAGAGGCCATAGCAGCTCCGCCCGCCTGGGCGGCCACGGCGGGCTGGGGAGGCGGCGTAGCGGTGGAGACGGTGTGCCCCGCCTCGTCAACGCTTTTTTGGAAGGCCGCTTGGTTCGCGGATTCCTTGGCCGCCAGCAATTTGTTCACCTGCTCGCTTATCATGCGCGCCATCTTGCGCCAGGGCGACCAGAACGCCTCTTTGAGGCTGATTGAATTTTCCACCACCTTCACGATTACCGCGTCGTAATCTTTGCCGCTGCGGTCGTAAAAGACCCCTGCGCGACCGACCCACAGCGAGTGGGAGACGCCGGCGGTGAAGGCGGCGCATATGGTCTTTTTAAGGCCGTCGGAGCGGCGCTGGACCTCGCAATAGGCCAGGTAGAGCTTGCTCGGCGCGGCCAGGGCGGAGTGCTTTCCTATGTCTTCGACCCAAAAGCAGAGGCCGCAGGAGCGGGCGTCTAGAAAGAGGGTGCCGACCTGAAAGGTGGCGGTGCCGTCCATGTCGTAGAAATCGGCGAAATTTATGAAGTTCTTGATCAATACCGGGAGGTCGCGGCGGTAGCGGGCCAGTTTTTCAAGGGTGTCTATCAGCTTGTAGTCCTCGATTCTCGCGAGGTCCGATTCGATGAGGGTTCGTACGGCTTCGAGCGATGGGGAGGAGATTATTTCAACAAGGGCGGTCTCTTCCCGCTCCGCTAGCGGGGTGCCGGGCTTGCTGACCAGGTATGCGCCGTAGGGGCCGAGCTTTTGCTTTATTTCTTCCCACATGGCTGGGGAAAGGGCTGTCAGCGGCCCCCCCATGAGAGGCTCGGCGCAGGAGGTCTTGAAATCGGAAAGCCTGGCGGCCCAAGCCGGGTTGACGAGCCCTTCGAGGGGAAGGTCTTTGCCCTGCTCTATCTTGGCGAGGGGGAGAAGGGCGGAGGAATCCACTATTTCAAAGGATTTTTTTGTTGAGAGAGTTGTTAGGGAATCGGCTGAAAAGCTCCAGCTTTCGCTTACCCTTGGGTCGAAGCCGGAGAGGCTGCAGCGAAAGAAGTAATCGTCGATTTTCTCCCTTACCTCGACGAAGGACGCGAAAGCGAGGGGCGTTTTATCGCCCAGCGGCAGTATCTCGGGCGCGCTTGCGACGGCCTTTCTCCACTCCAGCGCGGCTTTCGCCTCCTCGATGAATCTTTCAAGGAGGGGGAGGTCGATCCCGTCCTTGCCGCTTTTGTCGGCGGCGGCCCCGACAACCGTGATGATGTCTGCGATCAGGGCGCTTAAGGCTTCGTCGCCGGCGGCCTCCGGGGGCACTATCCCATCTCCGTTGAGGGCGAATTCGGAGCATTTTTTCGAGTATTCCTCTATATCCTCCACCTTCAGCCGACCATCATCCCTGCCCTCGTCTTTCAGGATGGTCGCCATCAGGGATAGCAGCCGCTCCCTTTCAGGCGCGTTTTCCCTGATTGACTCCGCCACCATAGGGGAGTCGCCCCGAAACCACTCCTCGGTGTCTCCAAGCCTTTCGATGGTCCACCTTATCGCCTCAAGAAGTTCCGGCGGGCGGATTCTGCCGTCGTTGTCGGTGTCGATGAGGGCGAGTGTCTTTGGGTCGAATTCAACGCCTGTCACCGGATAGGCCAGGGCGACCCAAAGTTTTTTATCTAGGTTTTCAAGGCTGGAGAGCTCATCCGCAGAGCCGAGCGCGACCTGCAAGAGGCCGCCGGCTTTGAAGAATTTCCAGGGATTTTCTTTTGCCATGCGGATTTTATTGAGCATTTCATGACCTCGCGCGAAAAAAAGTCCGACGCCGTTTATTTTAAACCCAAGCGTTTTGTTTCATAGACAAAAAAAGGGCGGACGGTTTTTCCGTCCGCCCTTTGGCTCTTTACAAGGACTTATTTGCCTTTGTATTCGAAGGCGGCGATTATTCTACGGTTTTTGGCGCGGCCTTCGGGCTTGGCGTTGTCGGCCACAGGTTTGGTTTCGCCGTAACCCTTGGAGTTGATGCGGCCCTTGGTTATGCCGTACTTCTCTTCGAGCAGCGTGACGACACTCTTGGCCCTCTTGTTGGAGAGTTCCATGTTGTAGGCGTCGGCTCCGGCGCTGTCGGTGTGGCCTTCGATGGTTCCGCCGACCTCGGGGAATTCCTTCAGGAAGTTCGCAACTTCTTCGATTTTACCCATGTATTCGGGCTTGATTTTGTCGGAGCCGGAATCGAATTCGAGGAGGAGCTGGATGGAGCGGGCCTTTTTCACGTCGTCCTTGGGATCGAGGGGGTTGGTGCCCGCTACGCTGACTTCGACGCCGTCGGTTACGGAACCGCCGTCGGTGTCGGGGTTGTTCGGATCGGTGCCCAGCTTAACCTCTTCGCCGTCCTTTAGCCTGTCGTCGTCAGAGTCGGCCTTGAGGGGATTGGACTTGTATTTGTTGACTTCGTCGCCGTCGGTCAGGGTGTCGCCGTCGGTGTCAGGGTTGTTCGGATCGGTCTTGTACTTTCCGGTTTCGTCGGAGTCGATGAGGCCGTCGTTGTCCGAATCCTTCGGGCATCCATTGGCGTCAACGACGATTCCCGCCGCGGTGCCCGGGCATTTGTCGGCGGAGTCAATTACGCCGTCCTTGTCGGAGTCGAGGGGGCAGCCGGATGCGTCAACTGCGATGCCGGCGGATGTGCCGGGGCACTTGTCGTTGTCGTCGATCACGCCGTCGTTGTCGGAGTCCACGGGCTCCTTCTTGACGGGAGCGGGCGGCGGGGGAGGAGGGGATCCCGGTGGAGGAGTACGCCCGCATCGCCGCGCGGGGGGAGTGGTTCACCGACGCCCGCACGCGCTTCCTCGGGGGCGCCGACCCCGCAGAGGCGTTCCGCGCCACCATCGACGACCTCGTGCGCAAGGGGGCGGTGACGCTGAGGGACGGCAGACTGTCAACGGGCGCGAGGAACTAGCCTCACCCCGTCACCGGCCACACC
>SRXB01000509.1 GCA_009724975.1 bacterium
GCGTTGGTTACGAGGGTGGTGGAGATGACTACGCGGCTCACCGAGGAGGCCGGTAGCCCCGCAAGGAGTTTTTCGAGCGCTTCCATGGAGCATTGGCGAAGGTCGGGGGTTGTCTGGGATTTGACCTTGCGGACTACTTTCCCCTCGCGAAGATTTACGGCTACCCCGTCGGTGTGGGTTCCTCCCACGTCGATCCCGAGGTGAAGTCCATCCATCTCAAAGCTCCTTTTTCAGCTTCCCCGCCGTCCAAAGAGCTTGGGAATCCAGACCGCGCCGCGCGGGCAAAGCTCCTGGCAGCAGTAACAGCGTATGCAAAGAGGTTCTTTCACCCTGGCGGGGGTGCCGTTGGTTATCGCCTTGGACGGGCAGGCCGCCGAGCAGGTGCCGCACCCGTTGCAGAGGCGCTTGTCGAATTTGGGCGCGGGCGTTATCACCTTTTTGAGGAATTTTTTGACCGGAGCGGGAAGAATGCCGAAAGAAACGTGGCTTCCGGGCGCGCCCTTGAATTTCATCACCTTGGCTTCGTCGCCCAAAACCTCCAGAGAGTCCGGGTCGAAAAGGCCGTTTGCCAGCGCCACCGCTATGGTGGGAACAGCGTCGGGCGAAAAGCTCGAAAGGCGCACCGCCTCCCAGTCCAGGGCATGCGCGTCGGAGGAGGCGAGTATCAACCCCCTGTGGATGGGAGTGCCCTGGCTTGGTCCCGGCCCCTCCATCGCGGTTATTCCGTCCAGGACGGTCAGCGAGGGCTTTATGAGCTGGTATATGTCCACCAAAAGGGCGGCGAAGGCCTCGCGGTCGCGCCCCGCCCGAAAGTGCGAGACGACCTTGGTTGCGCCCGGCACGCAGCCGTAAAGGTTTTTCACCCCAAGCGTCATTCCTGTCATGGCGTGGGTTTTCCACTTCGCCGCGTTCCATATGCGCTTGCCCTCCACAACCTCCCGCGAAAGCTCTATGTTACGGAAAGTCTTTCCGTGAAGGACGCTGACACCGCCGGTTCCAAGGTCGCGGAGCTCCACCCCGTGGCGCTGGCACACCTCAAGTATGCCGCACTTTTTGGCTACCCGCGCGGCGCTGCCTATCCCCGGGGAATCGGCCACCACCGGCCTGGC
>SRXB01000510.1 GCA_009724975.1 bacterium
GCGCCCACGGCGAGGTCTATCCATGTATCGCCGTTGAAATCCCCGGCGGTGACGGCCCAGCCGTAATTGGCGTAATCCTGGTTCACTTGGGGGTTGAAGGAGGAGGCCGTGGACGAAACGCCCGCCGGAGAGCCGTAGTACAGGAATATCCGGCCATTGTTGACGTAAATGTTATCGTAGTAGGGCGCGCCGACAACCACATCGGCGTAGCCGTCCTTGTTCAGGTCGCCCACGCCGGTTACTTTCAGGCCGAATCCGGCGCTCGCCTGGTTGGCTTCGAGTATTGTCGCCGCACCTGCGGCCAGTGGGTCGATTACGATCGGATATTTGGCTTCAGAATCGTCCACGATCAGGGAGAGCGAAGTCCCTTCGTAGGAGAAGCTAGCGGGCAGCCGCCTTCCCTCGTCATCCAGAGCCAAGAGACCGCCGAAATTCAAAACCGCCCCCTGGCTTTTGTGCGAAAACAACAATTTCGAGTTTCCAGCGTCAAGCTGGCCCTCAAGGTTGCCGCCCACTTCGAAATTAATACGCAAAAACCCCTCGCCGCGCGGCTTTTGGGCTATGTCGAACCCCTGCTCAAGGCCGCGTTCATCGTTCAGATACCATTCGACAAGGCCACCGCGCCTGTACTCGACCCTGTTACCCGAAATAAGGGGATTTACGTTTTCAATACCACTTTTAGCGCCCTCGCGTCCCCAGTTCTTGACGGAAAGCTTCCAGTTCCAGCTTTCGGAATAGCCCGGGGGAGTTTCGCGCTGGCTGAGCACGATGCCACTTGCATTAAACTCCGACCGAAAACCCTGCTTCCTGTTGGGAGCTATCAGGGCCCCTTCATTTTCAACAATAGCGCGGGGAAGATATTCAGATTTACGGATATCCTCCGAAACCTTGCCGAACCAGTCGCGGGAAACTCCTGCGGGCAAGGAAACCGATGCGCTGTCGCCGCCGGTTCCGGAATAAGCCTCGGAAGAAACCGCCAACAAAGCAAATGGCATTATCAAAAAGAAAACAAGAACCTTGACGACATTCCTGAAATTCATGAAAGCCCCCTTGGCGCATGGGTATTGGCTTTGAATAAAAGCTAAAAACCATATGTGTTTTTTGA
>SRXB01000511.1 GCA_009724975.1 bacterium
TTTGCGGGGCTTGGCGCGCCCCGCGCCCGCGCGACACTTTTTAAAAAGTGTCCAAAACACGGCCCTGCAACAAAGCTCTCACTTCGTTCGACCGCTCGCTTCGGCTATGGCTTCAGGGGGCACCCGCTCGATTCTCTCGCTAAGACCCCCACGCGCCATGTACGCCTGCGCTCTCTGCTTCGTTGAAAGGGCCGATTAGGTTACGGACGTTTGGCTCGCGCTTCGCGCTCGAATGTAGAGTTTTTACCTTCGAGCAAATCAAAAGATTTGCGAGCCCGGAGCGCTAGCGACCCAGCTTCGTTTCTTTCCTTTCGTCGTCCTTGACCCCATTCAACCTAAGAAGCGAGCGGCATTAGGTCATTTTTCAAGGCTGTTCGCTGTCTGAGCAAAACGAGCCTAAAATCAGGGCGAGTTTTGCGAGTTCGAACCCGCTCCCTTTTAGCGAGCGTTTTTGAGCGAAGCGAAAAATCGTGGTTGAGGGGCCGCGCGTTTTGGCTACTTTTCCGCGATGAAAAGTAGCGCGCCATCGAAATGGCGAAATAATCACAAAAGTTCCACGAGGAAAGGTAGCAAGTGAACTACCACGGGCTTACGCCCGTGGCATCCTATAGGCCAAGCTTCGCTTGCCCGCTGTCTTCCTCGCCCTGCATGCGGACATAGTTGCGTATCGTGGCTTCGTTGATTCCGACCGTTGAGACGAAATAGCCGGTCGACCAAATACCGGCCACGCCCCAGTAAACTTTGTCCAAGTGCGGAAATTTTTCTCTCATCTTTCGGCCGGTGTTGGCTTTCACCATATTTACGACTTCACTTACCGAATGCTTCGGCGGTATCGACATCAGAAGGTGCATATGGTCAACATCCGTGTTGACTTCCAGCACCTCTATGTCAGGGTGAACCCTGCTAACCTGAAGAACCAGCTTCTTCAGGTATTCGCCAACACCCGCCCTCAGCACCTTTCGCCGGTATTTGGTCGACACGACTATATGGTACTGGGCATAGTAGACTGCGTGCGCTTGCTTCCGGTATTCCATGCCCCCAGTTTACAGGAAGACAGCGGGTACTTCCATCCACAGGCTCACGCCTGTGGTATTTCGTCGGTGTA
>SRXB01000512.1 GCA_009724975.1 bacterium
CGGCGGCGGAGGCGTTTTCAGCGTCGAGAAGGCCCCTGTCTTCTACCTCCCTTACTTCTTCTACCCCGTGAAGCTTAAGCGCCAGTCCGGCTTTTTGCCGCCCAGGGTCGGCTATTCGGGAACGAGGGGGGCCGAGGTGCGGGTTCCCTTTTACCTCGCCTTCGCTGACAACGCCGACCTCACCCTCACCACCAATTTCCAGGAAAAGATCGGCTGGAGCGAAAGCGCAAAGCTTCGCTACATCCTGGCCGAAAACCATAGGGGAGAGGCCGAGATCAAGATACTCAAGGGTTTTGACTCGGAAGGGGCCGAGGCGGAGATACGCGCCGACCACATATCACGCTTTGTCGGCGACGCCACCCTCGATATCCTCGCCGACTACGTCACCGACAAGGCGCGCTACAAGGAGCTTGGCGACACCCTTGAGGAGCGTTCGACCCTCCTGAAAAAAAGCTACATATACTTTAGCGATTCCACCGGCTACGGCTCCCTCTTCGGCCTCGGCAGGTGGACCGAATCTTTCAACACCCCGCAGGACGAAACCCTCCAGCAATTGCCCTCGCTTGGCCTGTGGGGCAAGGAATACGCTCTTTGGGGGCCTTTTTACGGCCTTACCGACGCCGTTTTCGACAACTTCACCCGCGAGGTCGGGGTTAAGGGCGAACGGCTTCGCCTCTCGCAAGGTTTCGCCATTTCCCGCGCGGTCGGCTCTGTCGGCTCGAAGGCCATGGGCGGGCTAAAAGCCAACCTATACCGCTCCGGCGGCGAGGAATACGAGGAAACAGCCCCCTGGGCGCTGGCCGAGGTCAGCCATTCCTCCCTTGGCTACCTCGGCGCGGCTGATATTCTGCTCACGCCCTCCCTTTCGTGGAATTTCCAGGGAGAGGGCGAGGATTCCCAGGCCCCTTACTTCGACGCGAACGACGATTTTTCCAAAAAATCCCGCATAACCCCTAAACTTGAGAGCCTTGCGCTTCTCGGCGGCAGGGACCTTATCCACCTCAGCGTCCAAAAGCCCCTCGACCTACTCTCCGTAACCGATGGGGAGATAAATAAAAACGACTGGCTCCCCCTGAAGGGCGAGGTGGGAATCTGGC
>SRXB01000174.1 GCA_009724975.1 bacterium
AGATGAAAGCTTTCATCTCCGGCATAAGAGCGCTCGCCTCCGAATCCGGCATGAAATACGCCCTCGTTCGCGACGGCGCCGAGGCGGCCCAAACCTTTCCCGCGTTGATGGGAAGGACGGGGGCGCTCTAGAGATGGGTCTTTCCGGCTGGCTTCGGCCAGAGTTGTTATTTGGTTTTTTGGGGGTTCTGATACCGCTCATTGTCCACCTTCTCGGGCGGCGCAAGAAGCGCGAGATCCCCATCGCCACCCTGCGCTTCCTCAAGAAGGCCGCCGCGAAATCCTCGGCCAGATGGAGGCTTCGGCGCATCCTCCTCCTCCTCAGCCGCATGGCCGCGCTCTTTTTTCTAGCCGCGCTCTTCGCCGGTCCCGGATGCGAATCCGGCAACGCCGGAGCGGGCGGGAAAACCGTGTTGATACTGGACGTATCGCCTTCCATGGGCCAGAAGATAGAGGGGACCACCGCCCTTGAGCGCGCGCGGGCCGAACTTTCTTCGATAATATCGTCAGCCGCGCCGGATTCAGGGTTCGCGGTCATCACCACCGCGCGGGAGAATCTTCAGGGCGAAGAGATGAATCTTTTCGTGGAGCCGAGGCTTGCGCTGGGGATGGTGGAGGGGGCGGATATAGCCCAGGACGACGGCGGCCTGGCGCGGGCGCTGGACAAAGGTTACGCTATTGCCTCGGCGGGCGGCGGGGCCCTGGTGGTGGTAGCCACCGACATGCAGAAAAACGCCTTTCGCGGCGTCGAGGCTGGGAAAAAACCGCCTGCTGGAGTGGTCGTGATAGACGCCGGGCAAAAGGAGCCGAAAAACGCCTGGGTGCAAGCGGCGGCTCAAAACGGGGGCGAGGTGGAGGTTTCTCTGGGCTGGTGCGGGCCGCGTCCCGAGGGGAGCACCGTAAGGCTCAAAGGGGAAAAGGGCGGCGATCTTACCGCCTTCGTAGACAACGGGAAGGCCTCTTTCCATCCGCAGTCGGGTGAGGACTTTAGGGAGCTTTCCATCTCGGTGGAGCCCGGCGGCGACCTTTCTTACGACGACGCGCTACCCTTCGCCGGAGACGCTGGCGGGGTAGTGAAGGTTCTTATAATCAACGGCGACCCCAAGACCCTCGAAATCGAGGACGAAACGCTATTTTTGCGCCGCGCCCTCTCCTCTGGCAAGAAGATGGAGGGGCGCTTCGAGGTGAGGAGCATCAGGATAGGAGAACTTTCCCCACGCGACCTGGACGGGGTGAGCGTCGCGTGGCTGGCCAACCCCCACGGCCTTTCGCCAGCGACGAGGGGAGAGCTTCTCTCCCGCGTGCGGGCCGGCATGGGCCTTGTGGTTAGCGCGGGCGAAGGATGGGAGCTTTCAGGGTCGGGCGAGGAGCTTTTCGACCTTCTGGCCGCGCCGATACGCTTCACCCTGAACCCCAAAAGCGCGGGTAAAACCCGCCCGCCGCATCAGGAGATAGACCAGCAGTCCTTCACCGGCGCTCTGTCCCGCTTTTCCGGCAAGGATCTCGCCCCACTTTCCTCTACGCGGGCGAGGGGATACTGGATGATTGACGCGGGGGCTGGAGGCGGCGCCTTGGTGCTGTCAAGGCTTGCCGACCAGTCGCCGCTTGTGGCCGAGAGAAGCGAGGGGAAGGGGATGCTGGTCACGCTGGCCACCTCCATCGACCGCGACTGGGCCGATCTCTGCCTCAAGCCGCAGTTCCTTCCCTTTGTGGACAGGCTTTTGCTCCACGCCTCGGGCAAGCTGAAAAAAGAGATACCGCCATACCTGGTTGTGGGGCGGGACTCCCTTGATCCCCTTGCCGCTCCGGTAACAATCGTCTCCCCAAGCGGGGTAAGGAGCCAGCTCCTTGCGGGCGGCGCTCCTTTTTCGCCCGCGCTGGCCGGATTTTACAGGGTTGAAGAGAAGGGAAGGACGGTGGGGGCCTTCGTGGCCCGCATAGACCCGGCGGAGTCTGACCTCACTCCCACCGGGGACGAGGAGGCGCGAAAACTTCTCGGCGACGCTTCCATAAAGCGGGGCGGTGATTCCGGCGTAGCGGGCAGGAGAGACCTTTCCCCCCTCTTCGGTGTGCTCATGATGGCCGCTCTTATCGCCGAGGCGCTTCTCTCGGGCCGTTTCTCGCGAAGGCCGAACCTTGAAGGCCTGGGCGCGCAAGGGGATGGCCGATGAGCGAAAAGAAGATGAACCGCAGGCAATTCCTCTTTTCCATGGGGTTCGGGGCCCTTGCCTTCGCGGGCGCGGGCGGTCGCGAGCCGCCCTCTTCCCGCCCTTATTTCCAGCTCGCCCAACTTCGCTACGCCGGTTCGTGGAACCCGAGTCCCGCTGGCCCTCAGCGCCTTCTCTCGGAGGTGCGCAGGAGGACCAGCGTCGAGCCCTCGCCCATGGTCAACGAGGTGGAGGCGCTGGACCCCGATATATTCAACATGCCCTTCCTTTACATCTCCGGTCGCGGGGGCTTTCCAGACCTGGGGGCCGAGGCCGCGGGCTGGCTTAGGAAATATGTCGAGACGGGGGGCTTCGTCCTCATCGACGACGCTTCCGGCGTCGAGAACTCCGGCTTCGCCGAAGGCATTGGCGAACTTCTCAAAAAAACCTTCCCCGGCGAGGAATTAAAGCCCCTGGCCGCCGACCACACCATCTATCAGAGCTTTTACCTTCTTTCGGGCGCGCCCGGCAGAAAGCTGGTGAGGCCGGTTTTGTCGGGCATAAGCCGCGACGCGCTCACCCCCGTTGTTTTTACCTCCAACGACCTCGCCGGAGCCCTTGAGAACGATCCTCTGGGCGGCTGGGCCAACCCGTGCATACCAGGCGGCGAGCGCCAGCGGGAAATGGCCATAAGGCTCGGCGTCAACCTGGTTCTTTACGCCCTAACCGGAAATTACAAAAAGGATCAGGTCCACATACCCTTCATTCTCAAAAGGAGGCGGGGATGAAGGGCGATTTCGCGCTTCTGGGCTTCTCCTGGTGGGGGGTTGCGCTCTGCGTCGCGGCGCTGGCGGCGGCGATTCTCTCGGGAATCTCCTCCTCGCGCCACCTTTCGCGAAAGAAAAGGGCCCTCCTGCTGGCGCTTCGCGTTCTGGCGGTCCTTTGCGCGGCGGCGGCGCTTTTGCGCCCGGCTATACAAAGCGAGTTGACCCGCATAAAGCGGGTTCCCCTCGCGGTGGTGGTGGACGACTCGCGCTCGATGTCGCTGGGGGCCGATCCGCTCTCCAAGTTCACCCAAAAGTGGCTTGAGGAGAACCGCCAGCCCCTAATCGATCTGGAAAAGTACTACAACGTCGAGTTTTTCGGCCTTAACGAGATAAACGCCCCCCTTCCGGAGGGGGCGGGAGTGGGCGACGGCTTTTTTACTAAGGAGAAAACTCCTCTGGCGGCCTCCCTTGAAGGGATAGCGCGTTCGCGGCTCGACCTTTCCGGCGTCATTTTGCTCTCCGACGGCAGGGAGACCGAGGAGGGCTCGGGGGAGGTCCCCCAAAGCCCGGTGCCTCTTTACCCCGTCTCCCTCTACGGCAAGACCCCAAAAGACGTATGGATTGAAAAGGTGGACGCGCCACCGGTGGCCTTTATCCGCACTCCGGTTGAGGTTCGGGTGACGGTTGAGGCTTCGGGGGTGGAAAAGGGGAAGAATACACTGTCGCTTTACGAGGGCATGGAGCTTATAACATCGGCGCAGGTTCAGGTCGGCGAAAAGCCGGTGGAGGCCAAGCTCTCCTTCTCGCCTATACGCACCGGCAAGCGCGCCTACCGGCTTGAGCTTTCGCCCACGGCGGGCGAGTCTAGCTCCCTGAACAATTTCGCCCACTTCACCATGGGGGTGGTGCGCGACAAGACCCGCGTCCTCCTGGTGGCGGGAACCCCGACCTGGGACGTTAAATTCCTTCGCGACAGGCTTGGCGAAGACCCTTCCGTCGATCTCATAACCTTCCTGATACTGCGCACAGTCAAGGATCTGTCCACGATTCCGGAAAATGAGCTTTCGCTCATTCCCTTCCCCACGCAGGAGCTTTTCGAAAAAGAGCTTCACTCCTTCGACGCGGTAATCTTCGTGAATTTCGATTACACACCCTACGTTCCGCAACAATACCTCTCGAACATCGTCAAATTCGTGAAGGAGGACGGCGGCGGCTTCGTGATGCTGGGCGGCGACAGGTCTTTCGGCCTCGGGGGGTACGAGGGTACGCCACTTGAGAAGATTTTGCCCGTTGACCTTGGCGGCGCGCTGGCCGGAGGGAAGTTCAGGGCGGGACCCTTCAAGCCGAGGCTGACAAGGGAGGGCGAGGCCCACCCCATCTTCAATTTTTCGCAAAGCCCCGAGGAGTTGAGGGAAGCGGTAAGCTCCCTGCCCGAGCTTTCGGGGCAGAACTGGGCTCTTCGCGCCGCCCCCGGCTCAATGGTCCTCGCCGAGAACCCCCAGGCAAAGAGCGAATACGGCCCCCAGCCGCTTGTGGCGATAGGGGATTTCGGGCGCGGGCGCTCGCTCGCCATTCTCACCGACTCCCTGTGGCGGTGGAAGATGCCCTATGCCGCTTCGGGCGGCCCCGATTCCTTTTACCGCGATTTTTGGTCGCGCTCGCTCCGCTGGCTGATGCACGACCCCGATATGGAGCTGATACGCCTCTCCACCCCGCCTAAAAACCTTCGCGCAAAGGGCAAAACCACCTTTTCGGCGAGGGTTCTGGATTCCTCCTATCAGCCCGCGTCGGGCGCGGAGGTGGTCGGCAAGCTTTTTTCCGGCGACGGCAAGGCTTTGAATTTGAGGTTGAGGGAGGTTTCCCCGGGCGAATATTCCACCGGAGAGGT
>SRXB01000513.1 GCA_009724975.1 bacterium
TTCCTATCGGTTGCAATAAACGATTATAAGGCGGCCAGGCGGCTTCGCAAGAGTGTTACTCTGTGCGTATCGCCCGCACCGGATTCATTCTGGAGGCCTGCCAGGCGGGGTAAATTGTAGCCAGCCAGCACAAGGCGACCGCCGTTAGGGCGAAGAGGGCCGTCGAAAGAATCCCCGGCTCCATCGGCAGGCTGTCGAAGAGGTAGACATCGCTCGGTATCTTCACTATCTGGTAGCGGTTTTGAAGGAAACAGGCGAAAACCCCTATCGCGACTCCGCCTGTCGCGCCAACCGCTCCTATCATTATGCCCTGAAGGGCGAAGATGCGGCGTATGGCGGCGTCGGACGTGCCCATCGCCTTCAATATCCCTATCTCGCGGGTCTTTTCAATCACTATCATAATCAGGGTCGCGGCCACGTTGAAGGCGGCGACCACTATTATCAGGCAAAGTATGAGCGATAACACCGCCTTTTGCAGCGACAGCGCCGAAAAGATGTTGCGGTTCATCCTCTTCCAGTCGCCCACCCACCAGCCGCGCCCCAGCGCCCTATCCAGCCTGTCGGCCACCTCGGGGGCCTTTTCTATGTCGTCGAGGCGAATGTCCACCGCAGTGACCGCCCCCTTCATTCCCAGAAGGTCGTCCGCGTTTTTGAGGGACAAAAAGGCGAAGGTGGAATCGAAATCGTACATGCCGGAGCCGAAGATTCCGCCTATCCGAAAGACGCGCGAGCGCGGCGGGTCGCCGACCGGTATCGTGACCCTCAGGGTATCCCCCGTCTTCACCCCCAGTTCGCGGGCAAGCTCCCTGCCCAGCACCACGGAGGGCTCCGCCTCGCCTATCGAGGCCGCGGAGCCCTCTATTATGCCGTTTTGGATTATCTGCGAGTAGTCGGGGTCGTCCTCGGCCACCCCCCTTATCGCCGCGCCGGAGTTTTTAGAGCCCGCGGCGACCATGCCCTGCCCCAGAATGATGGGGACGATCCTTTTAACGCCTTCAATTCCGGAGGCCGCCGCCCTGACCTGGGCCCCGCCGTCGGGGATCGCTCCCCCGAGCGAATAAACGGAGACGTGGGCGTTCATTCCGACC
>SRXB01000011.1 GCA_009724975.1 bacterium
GTGATGAAGAAAATTGCGGTTTTAGCGGCTCTGGCGATGCTTTTGGGGTGTTTTGCCCTTCCCGTCTTCGCCGCCGAGCAAAAGATAGCGGTCGTCGATCTGGAAAGGTGCCTAACCGGTTCCAAGAACGGCGCGAAGCTGGGCAAGGAGTTTCGCGCAAAACGCGAGGAGCTTGGCAAGAAACTTGAGGCCAAGGAAGCCGACCTCAAAAAGATGATAGCCGAATACGAAAAGCAGGCTCCACTCATGAGCGCCGACGCCAAGAACGCCAAGAAGGCCGAGTTCGAGAAAAAGCGCGACGAATACCAGAAGGAGCTTTCCGCCGCCGAGCAGAAGATGCGCGCCTCCGGCGACGAGCTTACCGGAATAGTGGTCAAGGACCTTCAGGGAATCATGGATGACCTCGCCAAAAAGAACGGCTACAGCCTCATAATAAACCGCTCCGGCGCATGGGTCCTTTACTTTGACAAGGCCCTTGATATAACGGATGAAGTGATAAGGATTTACGACGAGAAGGCGAAATAAATTGTCGAAAAAGAGCTTCAGACTCTCTGAAATCAGCGCCATCGTCGGTGCGGAGATTGTCGGCGACGGCGATGTCGTAATCACCGGCGTCTCCACCCTCTCCGACGCGGGGCCGGGCCAGATAACCTTTCTGGCCAACAAAAAATACAAGGCGGCCCTCTCGTCGACGAGGGCGGGCGCGGTAATCCTTACACCCGAGGACAGGGTCGAGGGGTTAAACCAGCTCGTCACTAAAAACCCCTACCTCGCCCACGCCAAGGTGATGAACCTCTTCTACCCGCCGGCTCACCCGCGCCTCAAGACCAGCAAGGAGGCGATTATCGACCCCGACTCGACAATCTCCCCCGAAGCGGTGGTGATGGCGGGGGCTGTGATAGAGAAGGGGGCCACCGTCGGCGCGGGCAGCGTAATCTACTCCGGCGCCTACATAGGCGCGGGGGCTGTTGTGGGCAAGGACTGCATAATCTACCCCAACGCCGTTGTGCGCGAGGGGTGCATCCTGCACGACCGCGTCATTCTCCAGCCCTGCGCGGTGATAGGCTCGGACGGCTACGGCTACGCCACCGGCCCCGAGGGCCATGTGAAGATACCCCAGATAGGCATTGTGCGGCTGATGGACGACGTGGAGGTGGGCTCCTGCGCCGCCATAGACCGCGCCGCCCTCGGCGAAACGGTGATAGGCGCGGGTACGAAGATAGACAACATCGTCCAGATAGGCCACAACTGCCAGGTCGGCAAACACTGCTTCATCGTCTCCCAGACCGGCGTCAGCGGTTCCACCAAAATCGGCGATTGGGTGATTCTGGCGGGGCAGACCGGCGTTGCGGGCCACATAGAGATAGGCGACAGGGTAATAGCAACCGGCAGGGCGGGAATCTCCGGCTCCGTCAAGGCCGGCGAGCACATAGCGGGCAACCCGACCCAGCCGCACATGGAGTGGCTGCGCTCGATGGGGGCCGTGAAGAAACTGCCGGAGATGCAAAAGCGCATACGCGAACTTGAAAAGCGCCTCGCGGCCCTGGAGGGTGGACGCGCCGAAAAGGATGAGGAATAGGAATATGGATATTGTAAAGATAATGGAGATGCTGCCGCACCGCTATCCGCTCCTTCTGGTGGACAAGGTGGTCGGCTACGTCGAAAACGAGTCTATCCACGCGGTGAAATGCGTGACCATGAACGAGCAGTTCTTCCAGGGCCACTTCCCGGGCCGCCCCATAATGCCAGGCGTGCTGATCGTAGAGGCGATGGCGCAGGCGGGGGGAATACTGGCCCTTGTCTCCGAAAAGGAAGAGGATTTCTCGCAAAAGCTCATCCTCTTTCGCAGCATCGAAAAGGCAAAGTTCCGAAAGCCCGTCGTCCCGGGCGACGTCTTGAACCTTCACGCCACCGTCCTTAAAAAGCGCAAGGGTTTTATAACCCTTGACTGCAAGGCGATTGTGGACGGCGAAATATGCGCCGAGGCTGAGGTTAGCGCCCTGGTCACCGACAAGGCGCTGGAAGGCGGCATGAAATGATCGACCCCAGGGCCGTTGTCCACGAAAAGGCCGTTTTGCACCCCACCGTAAAGGTGGCCCCCTACGCCATCATCGGGCCTAACGTTACGGTGGGCGAGGGGACGGAGATAGGCGCGCACGCCATAATCGAGGGGAACACCACCATCGGCAAGGATTGCCGCATCTTCCCCCACGCGGCGGTCGGCCTTCCCCCGCAGGACCTCAAATTCAAGGGCGAGCACACCACCCTCTCCATAGGCGACCGCACAATCGTCCGCGAGTTCGCCACCATGAACCCGGGCACCGAGGGCGGCGGCGGCAAAACCGTTGTCGGCAGCGATTGCCTGATGATGGCCTACACCCACGTCGCCCACGACTGCATAGTGGGCAATTCGGTCATCATGGCCAACGCGGCGACCCTAGCGGGCCACGTGGAGGTGGAGGATTATGCCATAATAGGCGGTCTCACCGGCATACACCAGTTCGCGAGGCTTGGCTGCCACTCGATAGTGGGCGGCGGCTCCGTGGTAGTGATGGACATCCCCCCCTACACCACGGCGGCGGGCAACCGCGCCAAGCTGGCGGGGCTCAACACCGTGGGGCTCCAGCGCCGCAACTTCTCCGAAGAGTCGATAAAGGCGATAAGAAGCGCCTACCGCATACTTTTTCAGGGCAAGGATACCATGGCCGCCGCTCTGGCCATCCTCAAGGAAAAGCCCGAATACAACTTCGAAGAGGTCAAGGTCTTCGTCAACTTCATTGAAACCAGCCAAAGGGGAGTGACGCGCTGATGCAAAAGATCGGTGTCATCGCCGGAGCGGGGGAATTCCCCCTCATCCTCATCTCCAAATGCCTCGAAAGGGGCGTCGAGCCGATAGTGGTGGCGATACAGGAGGAGGCGGACCCTTCCGTCAACGAACTTGTGGAGGGGGTTTTCTGGTCGCCGGTCGGCAAGGTGGGGAAGATACTGGAATTTTTGCGAAATTCCGGCGCTAGCGAGGCGATAGTGGCGGGCAAGGTCAACAAGATGCGCATTTTCCGCGACATAAAGCCCGACCTCACCGCCATGAAGATTCTCTGGTCGCTTCGCGACCGCAAGGATGACACCATCATGGGGCGGGTAGCCACCCTTTTGGCCGAGCAGGGAATAACTCTCGTGCCGCAGACGCGCTACATGGACGATTACCTGCCCGAGGCGGCGGTTTTCACCAAGAGAAAGCCCAGCGACGAAGACCTCGCCGACATCTCTTTCGGCTTTCAGATGGCCAAGGAGATGGGGAGCCTAGACATAGGGCAAACCGTCGTTGTCAAGCGTGGCGCGGTACTTGCGGTTGAAGCTATAGAGGGAACCGACTCCTGCATCCTGCGCGGAGGGTCGCTCGGCAACGGCGACGCGGTGGCGGTGAAGGTTTCAAAGCCCAATCAGGACATGCGTTTCGACGTTCCGGCGGTGGGCTTGCAGACTCTCAAATCCTGTCTGGACGGCGGTGTGCGGGTTCTGGCCTTCGAGTCGAAAAAAACCTTCTTCTTCCAGCGCGAAGAGACGATAGCCCTGGCCAACAAGCACAAAGCAACGATTGTGGCCATTTAGGCTCGCGGAAAATAAAATGTTTCGCATAGCAGTATCGGCGGGAGAGACCTCCGGCGACATTCACGCCGCGAACCTCATCGCCGCGCTCAAAAGCCTCCGGCCCGATCTGGCTTTTTCCGGCCTCGGGGGTGAGAGGATGCGCGGCGCTGGCGCCGAGATACTCATGCACTACTCGGAAATCTCCGCGATGGGGGTTGTGGAGACCTTCGGCAAGCTCGGAGCGCTTAGAAGAGCCAAGGCTTTGATGCTGAAGCTCTTCGCCGGGGATAAGCCCGACCTCTTCATCCCCGTTGATTTCGGCGGTCTTAACCTTATCCTGGCCAAAGAGGCTAAAAAGCGCGGCATTCCGGTAATCTATTTCATCCCGCCCAAGGCCTGGGCGTGGGGCGAGGGGAGGGTGGAGAAGATTCGCGCCTTCACCGACCACCTGATAGTGATATTGCCCTTCGAGGCCGATTACTGGCGGGGCAAAGGGGTTTCGTGCGATTACGCCGGTTCCCCGGTCGCCGACCACCTCACCGCGCGCGCCTTTCGGCGCGAGGATGACCTCATCGGCCTCTTGCCCGGCTCAAGGGCGGGCGAGGTCAGCCGCATCTGGCCCCACCTTCTCGCCGCCGCCCGCATAATAGCCGCCCGAAGGAAGACCCGCTTCATCGCCCCGCGAGCCGAAGGGCTTTCGCCCGAGATGCTGAAGGCCGAAGGGGTTGAAGTGGAGATAGTCGACGGCAGGGCGCAGGAGGTGATGGAACGCTCCCGCGCCTGCATCGTGGCCTCGGGAACCGCCACCCTGGAATGCGCCCTAGTCGGCACCCCCATGGTCGCCGTCTATCGCCTCAATCCTCTCACCCACCTCATCGCAAAGGCCGTGGTCAAGCTAAGCCACGTCACCCTGCCCAATCTCATCGCGGGCAGGGAGGTTGTGCCGGAGCTTATACAAAAATCGCCGGAAGAGACGGCCCTCAAGACCATTGAAATCTTCGACGAGGGGGAGGCGCGGCAAAATATGCTCGACGGCCTCGCCCAGATAGCCCTGAAAGTCGGGCCAAAGGGGGCAAGCGCGCGCGCGGCCGCCATAATCCTTGCGAAAATGGGGCTAAGCCCGGCGGAGGCAAAGTGATTTTCAGGCGGGTTCTTCGCTACTTCAAACCCTACATAGGCACCATAATCTTCGCGGTGCTATGCACCCTTCTCGTCGCCGGATCTACGGCCTCGATGGCGTACATAGTCAAATACGTCATCGACGACGTCTTCATAAAGCACGACAAGGCGATGCTCGCCATCCTGCCCTTCGCCTTCATCGGGATATTCTTCCTGAAGGGGGCCGGCAAATACGGCCAGCAGCTTTTGATGGTCAAGGTAGGCGAAACCGCGATTATGGAGATGCGCAACGACCTCATGAAGCGCATCCAGGAGCGGGAGCTGACCTTTTTCGAGAAAAACGGAACCGGCTCACTCCTGGCACGAATGCTCACTGACGTGAGCCTCATGCAAAACTCCGTCACCTACTTCGTCGATTTCATCCGCTATCTCTCCACGATGCTGGGCGCTCTTTTCGTACTCTTCCAGAAAGACTGGAGCCTCGCCCTCATAGTCTGCCTCTTTTTGCCGCTCGCCTATTTCCCCATAAAGCGCATCAGCAAGCTTATAAAGCGCAACACCAAAAAGACGCAGGAGAAGATAGGGGGGCTTTCAAAAGTGCTGTTGGAGGCCTTTTCCGGCATCGAGGTGGTGAAATCCTTCGGCACCGAGGAGCGCGAGCTCAAGCGCTTTCGCGCCGAGGGGGAGACTGTCCTCTACTACACCCTCAAAAGGTCGCGCATAAACTCCGCCACCGCGCCGATACTTGAATTCCTCGCCTCCTTCGGCGTCGCAGCAGTCATCTGGTACGGCGGCAACCGCGTGATAAGCGGTGCGATAACCCCGGGCGACTTTTTCGCCTTCCTCTCGGCCCTCCTGATGCTGGGCGAGCCGATTCGCTCAATCGGCAACGTCAACAACAAGATACAGCAGGCCATAGCCGCCTCCGAGAGGGTCTTCGAGATAATAGACGCCCCCTCCGACCCCTGCGAGACAGTCGGGGACAGGGAGCTGGGCCCCGAAGTGGAAAAGGTCTCCTTCGAAAACGTGCGCTTTAGCTACAACACCCGCGAGGAGGTTTTGAAGGGGGTCTCCTTCGAGGCCAAAAAGGGCGAGATGATAGCCCTGGTCGGGGAGAGCGGCGCCGGCAAATCCACGATAATGAAGCTCTTGCCGCGCTTTTACGGAATAACCGGCGGCTCGATAAAGATAAACGGCGAGGACACGCGTAGCTTCACCGCTAAAAGCCTGCGCTCGCGCATAGCCATCGTGAACCAGTCCACCTTCCTCTTCGACGACACCGTCCACAACAACATCGCGCTGGGAAGGCCAACGGCCACCCGCGAAGAGGTCGTGGCGGCGGCCCGCGCCGCAAACGCGCTCAAATTCATCGAGGAGCTTCCGAAGGGGTTCGACACCCTGGTCGGCGAGCGTGGAGACACCCTCAGCGGCGGCCAGAAACAGCGCATAGCCATAGCCCGCGCCATCTTGATGAATTCCCCCATCCTCATGCTCGACGAGGCCACCAGCGCCCTTGATTCCGAGTCGGAAAAAGAGATACAGGCCGCCCTTTCCGAGCTGATGAAAGGCAAAACCACCCTCGTGATAGCCCACCGCCTCTCCACAATCCTCCACGCCGACCGCATCATCTTCATGAAAAACGGCGAGGTCGCGGAAGTGGGAACTCACGACGAACTGACCGCCAGAGACGGCGATTACGCTCGGCTTTGCCGCATTCAGTTCGGGAGCGCGTAAAAAGATGGGTTCTTCGGCCATGCTTCTCAGGCTGGCGCCGCCCCTAGCGCGCCTTTACCTGCGCTTTTTGGGGCTTACCTGCTCCTTTCGGGTGGAGGGCGAGGAGAATTACCGTCTCGCCCATGAAAACGGCAACGCCATATGGGCTTTTTGGCACAACAGGTTGATGGGTTCGATACCTTTTCACAGGGGCAGAGGCATCGGCGTGGTCATAAGCCAGTCCAAGGACGGCGAGCTTATCTCGCGGGTCGTGGAGCCGATGGGCTATAAAGCCATTCGCGGCTCCTCCTCACGCGGGGGCGCCGCCGCCCTTCGCGGCATACTGCGCCAGCTCAAAGACGGCCATATAGCCGCCTTCACCCCCGACGGCCCCAGGGGGCCGCGCTACACCGTCAGTCCGGGGGTGGCCTACGCGGCCCAGAGGTCAGGGGCCTGGGTGATGCCGATGGGTGTAGGGGCGTCGCGAAAGAAAGTCTTCGGCTCCTGGGACCGCTTCCAGTTGCCGCTTCCCTTCTCCAGAATACAGATTGTTTACGGAAAACCCCTAAAATGCGCCGCCGACGGCGACATAGAAGGGTTTTGCGAAGAGGTCCGCCTTGCCCTCATAGCAGTCACCGAAAGGGCGGACGAACTATTGGGAGTCACTTCGCCATGAAGAGGCTTTTCTTCGTCTACCAGCTTATACTCCACCTTCTTGGGTTGCCTGTTCTCTTTTTGTGGCCGCTTCTGGCTCTAAAACTCAGGCGCATTCGCCCGTTTTGGGCCGAGAGGCTCGGATTTTGGGGCGAAGTGCCAAAGGGGGCCGTATGGCTCCACGGTGCGAGCTTCGGCGAAATCCGCGCCATAACCCCGCTTGTGGAGGCGCTGAAAAACGAGGGGACCCCGATAATCATCACCTCGCTGAGCGACACCGGAAGGGTCGAGGCAGCGAGGCTGGCCGGTGAAAACGGGGCGGCGAGGATGATTCCCATCGACTTTTTCTGGTCGCTTGCCGCGGCTTTCATAAACGCGAGGCCTAAAGCCCTGGTGGTGGCCGAAACCGAGCTTTGGCCCGGCTTTTTGCTCACGGCGCACTTCTTCGGGGTCCCGATGATACTCGTCAGTGGCCGCATCTCCGACAAAACCTTCGCCAGCTACCTCAAAATGCGTTCCGTAACCGGAAAAATCCTCTCCGTATATAAGGAAATCCACGCCCAGAGCGAAAAGGACGCCGAGCGTTTCCGCCAGCTTGGCGCACCCTCCAGCATCGTCAGGGCAGGCGGTAACATGAAATTCGACGCCTGCGCGCCGGTTGAAAAAACCGCCGAAACCATCCATCTGCAAGGGGCGAGGGAGCGCGGCTACAAAATAATCGTCGCCGGTTCAACCCACCCCACCGAGGCGGCCATAATCGCCGCCGGAGCGAAAAAACTGCGTGAAAGCGGCGTCAAGGCGGCCCTTGCGGTGGCCCCGAGGCACCTTGAAAAACTCGACGCGGCGCTGGGCGAGCTAAAGGCGGCGGGTTTTGGCGCAATGCTCCTCTCCACGCTCGGAGAGAACGCAGGCGAAAAGATTTTGCAGGGGTTCGGGCGCGGGGACGCGCTGGTTATAGACAAGATGGGGATACTGAACAAGCTCTACTCCGCCGCCGACCTCGCCTTCGTGGGCGGCTCGCTCGTTCCGGTGGGTGGCCACTCCATATTGGAACCCATCTGCGCCGGAACGCCCGTCCTCTTCGGCCCCCACATGCAAAACGCCATTGAAATAAAGGCCGAGGCGATGAATCTGGGGCTGGCCTTCGAGATTTCCTCTCCCGAATCCTTCGCCCAAAGAGCCTTTGATCTTTTAAATAACCCCGTTGCCATTGAAAAAATGGCCGAAACCTCAAGTGAATTCATAACCGCCAACAAGGGCGCGGTTGGGCGCGCCATGGCCTTCCTCAAGGGAATCTGAGGGCTCTTGTGAACCTCTATTTTTGGGCGAAAGAGCTTTTGCACCGAAAGAGCGGGGGAAAGGCCGGAGCCTTGGCCCTATTACCTCTCACGCTACTTTCATTTTTGTGGTCAACCGGCCAGAAATTAAGAAGATTTTTATACTCAGTATCAATTTTGCCCTCCTCGGCGGCTCCCGTTCCGGTCATCTGCGTCGGCAACATCACCCTTGGGGGAACCGGCAAGACCCCTATAGTTGAGGAGGTCTGCCGCATTCTTGAAAATGAAAAGGTTGTTCCTGCAGTTATATCAAGAGGATATGGCGGTAAACTTAAAGGCGATTATATGGTGGTTTCCGATGGCGAAACCATCTTCGCCGACCCCAAAGAGGCGGGCGACGAGCCGGTTTTATTGGCGAGGCGGCTAAAGGCCGAGAAAATCGGCGTCGTTGTCGCCCCGAGGCGCGCCTTGGCCGCCCAAAAAGCGGTTGAGGAGCTTGGCGCGGCGGTTTTGGTGATGGACGACGGCTTCGGACATCTGGCGCTTAAGCGTGAGCTGAATATCGTCGTAATAGACGCCACCAGGCCCTTCGGCAACGGCTTTTGCCTGCCGCGCGGCACCTTGAGGGAGCCGATGGGGGCGCTAAGGGAGGCGGGGGCCTTCGTCTTCACCCGTACCGGCGGCCTGGGCGATAATTATCTGGCCACGGTCGAGCAGAAAATACGTAAATTCAACGAAAACGCCCCCATACTAAAGGCGTTCCACGTCCCCGACTCGCTTACGGACGGAGCCACCGGCGAAAAAGCGCCGCTTGAGTGGCTTTCGGGCAGGCGCGTGGTGGCTTTCGCCGGAATCGGGAATCCGGGGGCCTTTTTCACGACAGTCCGCGAGGTTGGCGGCGTGATAACGGAGGAGGTCTCCTTCCCCGACCACTTCGATTTCACCGGCCAGGAGATAGGGAAACTGCTGAAATTCGCACGCCTTACCGGCGCCGAGGCGCTGGTGACTACGGAAAAGGATTTGGAGCGGCTGAAGGGTTTTTTGCCGCTTGAGACGCCTCTTTATTCGCTGAATATCAAGATGGAGTTCGCTTCCGGCGACCGCCAGAGGCTTGCTAAGATTGTCACGGGGGTCGTCAGGGGTTTTCGCGGGCCTTGAGGACCTTGGAAATCTTCTTGGCGTAGGGCGCGGTCTTCGGAAGCCAGTCGGCAAGCACCCTGGCCCTCTCCTCGTCGCTCAAAAGGCCCTTGTCTTCGCGCAAAAGGCGCATGCGGGTCGAGAGGGAGTAGATGCTTATCGCGGCGGCGACCGAGATGTTGAAACTCTGGACGAAGCCGTGCATGGGGATGGTGTAGAGGCCGTCGCAATGGGAGAGGGCTTCTTTGCTCACTCCAGTCCGTTCGTTGCCAAGGACTATGGCTACGGGGGTGTCCACGGGGATCTCGTCAAGCGCAACCGCTTTTTTCGAGAGCATCGCCGCGTATATCCTGAACCCGCCCGCCTTCAGCTCGGCGGCGCACTCGCCAAAGTCCACGTGGCGGTGCAGGTCGATCCACTTGTGGCTGCCCTTGGTGATTTTGCGGTTGATGTGAAAATCGCGCTCGATTTCGACGGCGTGAAGATGCTGGACCCCGAAGGCTTCGCAGGTGCGGAGCACCGCGTTCATGTTGTGGGAGTTGCGAAGGTTGTCCGCCACCACGCGAAGGGCCCCCAGCCGAGAGGAAAGGGCGTCGAGCACCCTTTTTCGCCGCGCGGGGGTGAGCATTTCCGTAAGGAGGGCGTCAAGGTCTTCCATGCGGCGAACGATAATATAAAAGAGCCGGTTTTGTGAAGGAAAAGAAGGAAAAACCTTGAAGATACTGCTCCACGCCTGTTGCGGCCCCTGCCTGGTGATGCCCCTTGAGATACTTGCGGGCGAGGGCGCGAAAACGAGCGTCTTTTTCTTCAACCCCAACATCCACCCCTACGCCGAGTGGAAAAAGAGGCTGGAAACACTTGAGGGCCATTGCTTTCGCGAAAAGGCCTCCCTCCTGCCCGTGGCCCCTTACGAGCCGATGGCGTGGTTTCGGGAGATAACCCACCGCGAGGCCCGCCGGTGCGCCCTCTGTTACCGCCTTCGCCTCTTTGAGGCCGCGAAAATTGCCAAGAAAGGCAAGTTCGACTGCTTCACCTCCACCCTTCTTTACAGCAAGTACCAGAAGCACGAGCAGATTGTGGCGATGGGCGAGGAGGTCGCCGCCGAGGTGGGGGTTCCCTTCCTTTACCGCGACTTTCGCCCCTACTGGGACGAGGGGGTGGCCAAAAGCAGGGAGGTCGGCATGTACCGGCAGGGGTATTGCGGCTGCCTTTACAGCGAGGTGGAGCGCTACGCCAAAAGCTCGGCCAAAAAGGGGGAAAAAGATGGGTGAGGTGATACGCTCGGCGCAAAACCCCAAGGTAAAACGGGTAAAAAAGCTTCTCTCCGACGCCTCCGCGAGGAGGGAGGAGGGGCTTTGGGTCTGCGAGGGTGTGAGGCTGGCCGAAGAGGCCCTCGCCAGCGGCCTTGAAATACAGGCGGCGCTGGTTACGGAGGGGGTTGAGGGCGAAAGGCTCCTTTCGATAGCGAGGGAGGCCGCTTCAAGGGGGGCTGAAACCATAGAGCTCGCCAACGGAGTGATGAAGGAGCTTTCAGAAACCCAAAACCCGCAGGGGATTGCTCTCCTGGTGGGTGCGCCACGCCATTCAATCGACAAAATCGCCATCCTTGAGGGTCCGCTTCTTATTCTCGACGAGTTGCGCGACCCGGGCAACCTCGGCGCGCTCGCCCGCACCGCGCTGGCGCTGGGTGCGGTGGGGATGGTGGCGGCGAGGGGGACGGTTGACGCTGGAAACCCAAAGGCCCTGCGCGCCTCCATGGGGGCTCTTTTGAGGATTCCCTTCGCGATAGGGCAAATCGACGCCGAGGCGAAGGCTCTTTTGAAGAGGCCTTTTTTCGCGACGACGGGCGAGGGGGGAGTCGCGCCGGAAATGGCCTCTCTTGGCGGTTCGTTCGGCCTGATTCTAGGCCAGGAGGCGGCGGGGATATCGCCGGAACTCCTTCTTTTGGCCGACCACAGGCTCTCAATCCCCATGGAGGGCGGAGTTGAGTCTCTGAACGTGGCGGCGGCGGCCTCGGCGATACTTTTCGAGGCCTCTCGCCAAAGGCGCGCACTGGCTTTTAAAGATTAGCGATTCCAGATAGCAACGGCGCGTGTTATTATAAAAAATTCCAGTACGAAAGGGCCTTAACCGGCGTTTTTCAGCGCAAAAGGCTAAACGCAGATGATCGACCTCCACACTCACACAATCTTCTCCGACGGAGTCCTTGTCCCCTCCGAGCTGATACGGCGCGCCGCCAGCATGGGAATCCGCGCACTGGCGCTGACCGACCACGCCGACGCCTCAAACCTCGATTTCATCGTGCCGCGCATCATAAAGGCCTGCGAGGAGAACAGCTCGCTCCGTACCATCAGGGCGATTCCCGGGGTCGAGCTCACCCACGTGCCGCCCTCCTCCATAGCCGCCCACGTGAAAAAGGCCCGCGAGCTTGGCGCGAAGATAGTGGTCATCCACGGCGAATCGCCGGTGGAGCCTGTGGAGCAGGGGACGAACCGCGCCGGAATAGAAGCGGGAGCCGACATAATCGCCCACCCGGGGCTCATTTCCGAGGAGGACGCCGCCCTGGCGGCGAAAAAAGGGGTCCATCTGGAAATCACCGCAAGAAAAGGGCACAGCCTCACCAACGGGCACGTGGCGGCGATGGCGAAGAAGGTGGGGGCCAAACTGGTGCTCGACACCGACGCCCACGCCCCGGGCGACCTCATGGACCTTCGCTTCGCCCGCACCGTAGCTCTCGGCGCCGGCCTTTTTGAAGAAGATTTCACCCGTATACGCGAAAACATGGCCGCGCTGGCCGGATTTTAAGAAAGCAAAGCACTGCAAGATATGAAGCCTTCCCTCAAACTTTTATTTTTAGCGCCCCTACTGGCCTGCGCCTGCTCGGTCCTCAACCTCGGGCTTTACAACTCGCCCCCCTACGAATATCCGGAAGGGGAGAAGGCCGCTAAAGCCCTCGCCGCGCCTTACGGAAGCGCCGCCGGTTCGCGGGAGGTTTTGGCCGGGTTGCCCTCGGACCTTTCTGCTTTCAGGATATTCGATTTCTCCAAAGAAAACGTCCGGCCCCCCTTCGGCCAGAGAAGCTCGCCCCTCGTGGTCGGCGATTTTTGCCTTTTCGGCAACTCCAACGCCGAGGTGAGGGCGATAAGCCTCGCCGACGGACGGACCCTTTGGCAAAACAAGGCACAAGGCGCTATTTACTCCACGCCGGTTTACGCCGGAGGCAACGCCGTCTTCGCCGACGATGCTGGCTTCGTCACCGCCTTCTCCCTGCAAGGAGAGATAAAGTGGGGTGTGGCCCTGGGCTATCCGGCGGTAGCCGATCTTCTTTCGGACGGCGAAAAAATCTTCATCCTCTCCGCCGACCAGAAAATTTATTGCCTCAAAGCCGCCGACGGCTCGCCTCTCTGGCAGTATTCGGCGAGAGCCCCGCGTGAGAACCGCCTCTGGAGGGCAAGCTCCATCGCCCTCGGCGACGGACTTTACGTTGGCACCTCCGAAGGGTACGTAATAAAGATAGACCCCAATGACGGCGCCATGATCTGGAGAAGCAAGGTCGCGGAAAAGGGCCTTATGCCCGATATCTGCGCAGGGCCAGCCGTGGACGGCTCCGTGGTCTACGCCGGAGCCGAGGACGGCCCCCTTGCCGCGCTCGAAGCCTCCACCGGCAAAATCCTCTGGTCCAAAGAGGGCAAAGCCTCCTGCGGGGTTGCCGTTTCGGGCCAAAAACTCATCTTCGGCGGGCGCGACGGCTCGATAACCGCTCTCTCGAAAGCTGACGGCGCGGCTTTGTGGAAATCCGCGCCGGAAGCGGGCAAGGCTCCCTCCTTCGTGATGGCTGCGGGAGGCGAGGTCCTGGCCGGTTATTTCGACGGACCCCTTTACGCCCTTGAAATGGAAACGGGCAAGGTTTCGCGCTCCTACTCAACAGGCTCGGGGATAGGGGCGATGCCGTGGCTCGGCGGTGAGGGGGCGGTCATTCACTCCAACGCCGGAAAGATTCACCTTTTGGGGCGCTGAAACCCAAAAACGGCTTGGCGTCAGCGGAAAAATTCCTTCGCCTTGACAAAGGGCGGGGTTTACTTTAGCCTTCCCGTTTTTTTAAGGCTTGAGAAGACAATTTCAAAAGCGAGGAGATGTTATGCTAGACGAAAACGTGCAATTCGGACTCACATTCGACGACGTCCTCCTCGTGCCCGCGGCCTCGGACATCCTGCCCGACCAGGTGGACCTCTCCACCAGCCTGACGGCCAGGATAAAGCTGAATGTGCCCCTGCTTTCGGCGGCGATGGACACCGTCACCGAGGCCCCCACCGCCATAGCGATGGCGCAGGAGGGCGGCATAGGGATAATTCACCGCAACCTCTCCCCGGACGACCAGGCCTACGAGGTGGAAAAGGTAAAGAAGTCGGAAGCGGGGATGATTGTCGACCCCATCACCCTCACCGCCGACCAGAAGGTTGAGAAGGCGATGGAGCTGATGCACCGCTACCGCATCTCCGGCGTTCCCATCGTCGATTCCGACCGCAAGCTCGTCGGCATTCTCACCAACCGCGACCTTCGCTTCGAGAAAAATCCCGATAAATACATCCGCGACGTGATGACGAAGAACAACCTCGTCACCGTCCCCCCCGGAACCACCCTTGAGCAGGCCAAGGAGCTTTTGCAGCAGCACCGCATAGAAAAGCTCCCGGTGGTGGATGAAAACTACCGCCTTACGGGCCTCATAACCATAAAAGACATCGAAAAGGCCCGCAAATACCCCAACGCCTGCAAGGACTCCATCGGCAGGCTCCGCGTGGGCGCGGCGGTGGGAGTGGGTGTGGGCCGCGACGAGCGAGTCGAGAAGCTCATCAACGCCGGATGCGACGTAATAGCGGTCGACACCGCCCACGGCCACTCCAAAATGGTTGTGGATGCGGTGCGGGCCATACGCGCAAACTGGCCCGAACTGCAGATAATAGCGGGCAACGTGGCCACCGGCGCGGCGACGAAGGCGCTAATCGACGCAGGAGCCAACGCCATAAAGGTAGGCGTCGGCCCCGGCTCCATCTGCACCACCCGCGTTGTCGCTGGCGCGGGAGTGCCGCAGATAACCGCAGTAGCAGAAGCCGCCAAGGTGGCCGACAAACATGGCATCCCCGTAATAGCCGACGGCGGCATCAAATATTCGGGCGACCTCACCAAGGCCATCGCCGCTGGCGCGACTTCTATAATGATCGGAAGCCTCCTCGCCGGAACCGAGGAGAGCCCGGGCGAACTCATCCTCTACCAGGGACGCTCCTACAAGGTCTATCGCGGCATGGGCTCCATCGGCGCGATGAAGGAAGGGAGCCGCGACCGCTACTTCCAGGGCACCCGCGACGAATCGGAACTGGTTCCAGAAGGCATAGAGGGCAGGGTTCCCTACCGCGGGCAGGTCTCCAAAATCGTCTACCAGCTCCTGGGCGGCCTTCGCGCGGGCATGGGCTACACCGGCAGCCGCACCATCGAGGACCTTCGCAAGAATGGCCGCTTCGTGCGCATCAGCCCCGCAGGGCTAAAAGAAAGCCACGTCCACGACGTCATCATCATGAAAGAGGCTCCCAATTACAGGGTCGAGCCCGTTTAAGGGATTAAAATGCACGACATACACGAGCAAAAAGTCCTAATTCTCGATTTCGGCAGCCAGTACACGCAGCTTATCGCCAGAAGAATCCGCGAGAGCCGCGTCTACTGCGAAATCCACCCCTGCAACGCCCCCTTCGAGAAGATACGCGACTTCGGCGCCAAGGGGATAATCCTCTCCGGCGGCCCCGCCAGCGTCCACGCCGAAGGCTCGCCGCTCATCAGCACCGAGGTCTTCAACCTCGGCGTGCCGGTCCTGGGCATCTGCTACGGCATGCAGCTCATGGCGCACCTTCTGGGCGGCAAGGTTTTGCCCGGCACCGAGCGCGAATACGGCCTCGCCCACATCAAAATAACCAGAAACGACGGGATACTCGCCGGATTCGAGAAGGATTCCCCCGTACCGGTCTGGATGAGCCACGGCGACCGCCTCGAAAAGCTCCCCGAGGGCTTCTCCACCATGGCGACCTCTGAAAACTCCCCCGTCGCGGTAATGGGACACGCCACCAAGCCCTTTTTCGGGGTGCAGTTCCACCCCGAGGTCGTACACACCCCCAGGGGCCGCCAGATACTGGACAACTTCCTCTTCGACGTCTGCAAGCTGGAGCCAATCTGGACCATGGGCTCCTTCATCCAGTCGTCCATCGAGGATATCCAGAAGAAGGTAGGAGACGAACGTGTCATCTGCGCCCTCTCCGGCGGAGTCGACTCCTCGGTCGTCGCCCTTTTGCTCCACAAAGCCATCGGCGACAAACTCACCTGCATCTTCGTCGACAACGGGGTGCTCAGGAAGGGCGAGGCGGAAAATGTGGTCCGCACCTTCAGGGACCACTACCACCTCAACCTCATACACGTAGACGCCACCGACCTTTTCCTCGAAAAGCTCTCCGGCGTCACCGACCCCGAGACGAAGCGAAAGATAATCGGCAACGAATTCATCTACCTTTTCGAGCGCGAAGCCAAAAAGCTCGGCGACGACATCACCTACCTCGCCCAGGGCACCCTCTACCCCGACGTCATCGAATCGGTATCCTTCAAGGGGCCGAGCGCCACCATAAAGAGCCACCACAACGTCGGCGGCTTGCCAGAGCGCATGAACATGAAGCTCATCGAGCCCTTGCGCGAGCTTTTCAAGGACGAGGTGAGGGAAGTTGGGCGCGAACTTGGCCTGGTGGAAGAGATTCTGGAACGCCACCCCTTCCCGGGCCCTGGCCTCGCCATACGCATCATCGGCGAGATAACCCGCGAGCGCCTGCACGTCCTCAAGGAGGCCGACGCCATAGTCCGCGAGGAGATAACCCTTGGCGGGCTGCACAACGCGGTCTGGCAGGTCTTCTGCGTGCTCTTGCCGGTCAAGTCCGTCGGCGTGATGGGCGACGAGAGAACCTACGAAAACGTCGCGGCGGTCCGTTCGGTGAACTCCCTCGACGGCATGACCGCCGACTGGTCCAAACTCCCCTACGACGTCCTCGGGCGCATCTCAAACCGCATAATCAACGAGGTGAGGGGCATAAACCGCGTGGTTTACGACATTTCCTCCAAGCCGCCCGCGACCATCGAGTGGGAATAAATGGCGAAAGGTATCCTTTTCGTCATCTCCGCCCCCTCCGGCGCGGGAAAATCAACCCTCATCAAGGAGGTTATGGGCGAACTGGGAGGAATCGGCTTTTCGGTCTCCCACACGACGCGCCCGCCCAGGGCCGGAGAGATTGACGGGGTGAATTATCACTTCGTAACCACCGGAGAGTTCAAGAGTATGGTTTCCGGCGGCAAATTCGCCGAATGGGCGCTTGTCCACGGCAACTATTACGGAACCTCGCTGGCCTCGCTCGAAACGGTGCTTGGGCAG
>SRXB01000175.1 GCA_009724975.1 bacterium
CTCATAAAGGACGCTGGTTTTCGGGCCGCGCAAAGGGACACCGATTACGGCATTGTCCGTTATTTTTGAAGAAAGGCTTTGTGGTAGGGAAGATGCACGAGAGAAGAAGGGACGAGCGCCACGACCGCAAACTTGAGTTCAAGGTCGGCAAGGGCGGGGAGTTTTTAAAGGCCACCTCGGTAAATATCTCCACGCGCGGCATAAGCTGCGTAGTGTCGGGCGAAGTCCCCGCCATGAACAAGCTTCGGGTTTCCATAGGGCTGCCCTCGGGCGGCGAGGCGAGGCTTTTGGAGTGCGACGGCGTGGTGGTGAGGAGCGAGCCCTGCGAGGGCGGCTACTCCATAGCGATTTATTTCCTTAACATCGACCGCGACGGGGCGGCGCTGATAAAAGAGTATCTGGAATCCACCAAATAGGAACGCCCCGAAAAGCCCGCCCGACGCGGGCTTTTTCGTCGAGGGAGGCCCTGATGGCGCGAAATGCCCGGCTTGCCGCTCTTCTTCTTTCCCTTCTGGGTTCGCTCTTTTGTCTTCCCGCCGCAAGGGCGGAACCCTTCATGGTGGAGGTGTACGCCGGAAAGGCGCTTTTCGCGCACGCCAAAGGCGACGCCACCTACGGCGACACCACAATAGATTTCTCGACCGACCTTGAATCACCCGCCACTCTGGGCGTCAGGTTTGACGGAGTCTTCCCCGACACCCACAGGGGCCTTTACGTCGATGTTTTTATTTTGCCCTTCGAATCGAGCCGCGTCAGCGACGTTATCGGGGCTTTTTCCCTAGGCGGCTCCCTGCCGATAGGGAACAGTTACGACGCGCGGTATGGAAGGCCTCTTTGGAGCTGCGGGGGAGGGTTGATAATAGGGGGGCATTCCATCAACGTGAAAAAAGACGGAACCGCCCTTCAGGAAAATGTAGGCGGCGACAACGGGGCCTTGGTAGGCGTGGAATTATGGCTCGGGCGCGAGTTTTTAGATGAGCGGGGCGGCGGTTTCAACCTTCGCCTTAAATTCATGCACCTGATGGCGGATTACGACGCTTCGGACGATTCCTTCCAGTTCTTCCAGCCCACGGAGAAGGCCACCATGTATATCGACGCGATGGCCCTCACGGCGGGTTTTCTTTTCTGAATATTCTTCCCTTGCAGGTTTTTTTTTGAGGCGGGGTGGTTTATGATGACCACTTGGCTTTTTTCCAACTGGTTTTTCGGGAGGTTTTGATTTGCCCCAGCCAATTGATCCAAGGCGGGCCATGCAGGAGCTTGAGGCGGTAGCGGGGGCCGCGGAGCGGACCGGCGGGCGCGCGCTCCAGCAGTCCGGCATGGTGGCCGAGCTTTCCGAGCATTATGGCCCCTCCGCTTCGCTTCTGGAGGGGACGGTCCTTTTGTCGGACTCCGAGAAAAGCAAAACCAAGACCAAAATCTCGCTGGATAGCGGCAAAGTTTTCACCTCCTGCTCGTGCGGCGGCGCCCAGCCCTGCGCCCACGCGGTGGCGCTGATGCGCCACTGGGCCAAGACCCGCGAAACGGTGGCCAAGCCCGGGCAGTGGCGCTCCCTGATCGAGAGGCTGGCGCCAAGGCGCGCCTACCGCGTGCCGATGGAGGGGGAGCGCTCCTTCATACACTGGGTCTCTCTTACGCAGGAGAGGGGCAATTTCTGGACCCTTTGCCTCTCGTGGCGCGAACACAAGCCCACGGCCCTTGGGCTGGGGCGCGGGAAAAAGCTCTCGCCGAGGGAGATTTTCGACGATCCCCCCCAATCCTTCACCCCCCTTGACCGCAGGGTTTTCGACATCCTTTTCGGGCGCATCGGCGACCGTCCCTCGCAGACCGCCCCCGTCAGGGTTCCCAACGACCTTGTGGAGCCGGTTTTGCGCGCGCTTTCGCAGGCTCTTTACGTTTACTGGGAGGGAACCGGCGAAAGGGTGGGTTTCGAGCCCAGAGCGGTGATTCCGCGCATAACGGTGAGGGAGAGCGCGGCGGGGCTCTCCATCGAATGCAACCTCGCCTATCCGGGCGGCAGGCTTTGGGACGCGCCCGCGCGCATTGCGGGCTCGCGCTACCCCTGGGCCGAGCACGAGGGGGCCTTCAGGCGGATTGTAAGCACCGCCGACGGGGCTTCGCTGGCCATTTTGCTCTCGGAGGGGGCGAGCGTGCCGGCGCCGGAGATACCCACCTTCCTCTCCACCGCGATTCCGGCCCTTGACGGCTGGGGGGTGGAGCTGGACCTTGAACTTGAGAAGGGGCGAACCTTCGGCGTCTCGGAAAAGCCGACCCCGCGCCTCTACCTTGACGAGGAGGGCGGGGTCCTTCGCGGCTCGCTATACTTCACTTACGGCGACATAGAGGTGGGGGCCGACAATCCCGACCCCATAATTCTCATCGGCGTCGGGGAGATACGCCCGACGATACGGCGCGACCTTGACGAGGAATTCGAGGCGGTAAAGCTCCTTCGCTCGCTTGGCTTTCGGCTCGTGGAGCCGGGCCGCTTCGAGGCCGAGGGGGATGCGGCGCTCGATTTCGTCTTTTCAGGCATCGCCTCCCTTCCGAAGGGGTGGGAGATTTTCGGCAGGGAGGCGCTAAAGCAACACCGCGTCTCCCGTTCCACCATCTCGCTTCGGGTAAAGATTTCGGCGGGGATTGACTGGCTGGACCTTGAAGCCGTACCGATGGTCGACGGCGAGGAGTCCTCGTTCGAGGAACTTGCGGGGGCGCTCAAGAGGCGCTCCAAATACGTGCGGCTTGGCGACGGAAGCCACGCGCTTTTGCCGGAGGAGTGGCTTTCACGGCTCTCCGAGGCCGAGGATATCAAAATCGAGAACGGCAAGGCCCGCCTTCGCAATTACCAGGCGAAAACGGCGATGGATTTCGTGGAGCTGGCGAGCGAAGTGGCGGTGGACAACGACGAGCGGTGGAGAAAGCTCACCGAGGGGCTCGGCTCGTCCGGCGCATTCGACGCCAAACCGCCGGAAGGCCTGAACTGCTCGCTGCGCCCCTATCAGGTGCGCGGCCTGCGCTGGCTGCAGTTTTTGGAGTCAATGGACATGGGCGGCGTTCTGGCCGACGACATGGGCCTTGGCAAGACCGTCCAGACCCTTGCCCTTTTGCTCTCGCTCAAAGAGCGCGGGGTGACCGGCCCCACCCTAATAGTCGCGCCCACCTCGGTAGTCCCCAACTGGGAGGCTGAGATACTTGCCCATGCCCCCGGCCTCTCCTTCATCCGCTACCACGGCGTAGACCGCGGCGAAATGAAGGCGGAGCTCGCCACCGCCGACATCGTAATAACCAGCTACGCGGTTATGAGGCGCGATATCGAGCTTTTGCAGAAAATCCAGTGGAACTACGTGGTGCTGGACGAGGCGCAGGCGATAAAGAACTCCGCCACACTCACCGCCAAATCCGCCAGAAAGCTCCCCGCACGCCGAAGGCTCGCCCTCACCGGCACTCCGCTTGAAAACCACCTTGGCGAACTGTGGAGCCAGTTTTACTTCCTAATGCCCGAGCTTTTGGGGTCCGAGCGCCGCTTCGCCGACCACTATCTAAAGCCGATTACCTCCGGCGACGAGGAGGCCGCCCACGCCCTTCGCGCCAAGATACGCCCCTTCATACTCCGAAGGCTAAAGCCCGAGGTCGCCCCCGACCTGCCCGAAAAGGTGGAGAACATCCTATACAGCGAGTTCAACCCCGCGCAGGAGGAGCTCTACCGCTCCCTTTTGCTGGCGGGGCGCGAGAAAATATTCAAGGCGGTGGAAGAGAGCGGCTTTTCGCGGGCGCGCTCCTCCATCCTCGACGTACTTTTGCGCCTTCGGCAGGTCTGCTGCCATCCGGCGGTGTTGCCCGGGGGAGTCGGGAACGCGGCGGGGTCGGCCAAATTCGACCAGTTCACCGATTTCGTCTCGGAAGTGGTCGAGGAAGGCCACAAAATACTCGTTTACAGCCAGTTCGTGCAGGTATTGAAGATACTGAAGGGCCACTTCGAGTCGGCTGGGATAAGCCACCTCTACCTAGACGGCAGAACCAAAGACCGCGAGGGGCGCGTCAGGCGCTTCCAGGAAGACGCCTCGGTCAAGGCCTTCCTCGTGAGCCTCAAGGCGGGCGGCACCGGCCTCAACCTCACCGGAGCCGATTACGTACTCCTCTTCGACCCCTGGTGGAACCCGGCCGTGGAGGAGCAGGCGATGGACCGCGTGCATCGCATAGGCCAGACCCGCACCGTCTTCACCTACAAGATGATCGCAAAAAACTCCATCGAGGAGAAGATTCAGGAGCTCTCGGCCAGAAAGCGAAAGCTCACCCGCGATTTCGTGCAGGCGGGCGAGCCCGGCGGCGCCCTCATAGAGGAGGGCGACCTCGAAGACCTTTTCAGGATATAGGGGAGTGGAAATGGAGTGCGTAAAAGACAAAACCGCCAAGGAGTGCCCCTGCACCTACACTTCCTGCGACAAGCGCGGGGTTTGTTGCAAATGCGTTGCATACCACCGCGCCAAGGGGCAGATGGTGGCCTGCTATTTCACCCCGGAACTTGAAAAGACCTACGACAGGTCTATGCGGAACTTTTTAAGGCAGTTCAAGGACTAGCCCTAGTTCACCGCGTCGCCCTCACCAGCCTGAAACTGGTGTTGTTGCATTTGCTGCAAGGGGGGACGCGGTGGCCTGCGGGCAGGGTTATTTCGTTGCCGCATTTGGTGCACTTGTAAATGCCCGAAGTTTGGGTTATTTCTCCTGTCTCTGCCATTTTTTTCTCCTCTTATTGGCGT
>SRXB01000514.1 GCA_009724975.1 bacterium
ATAGGTCGAGGGAACTGCCGACGAATTTCCGAAATATAAATAAGTCAGGCCTGAATAGGGGTATGCGCCGGAGTAGTTCGGGCAGCCGACGAGTATGTCGCCGTAACCGTCGCCGTTGAAGTCTCCCGCCTTTGCTACAGTGCCGCAACCCGCGCCGCTGTAGGAATAGGGAAAGCTCCAGGAGGGGGTGGCAGAAAGGCCCGCGCTGCCGGAGACCCCCTTATAGAGGTACGCCTTTCCCTGATTCGAGTAAGTGCCGTCATAGCCGGGCGCGCCGACTAAAACGTCGTCGTAGCCGTCGGCGTTCACATCGCCGCCGCCCGAGACGTAATAGCCGTACATCGCCGAAGCCTGTCCGCCGTAGGTCATCCAGGAAGGGGCCGAGAGCAGGCCGCTGGCCGAACCCAGATAAAGCATGGCGACGCCCTCGTCGGTGTAAGCGCCGTCGTAATAGGGCGCTCCAACGACAACGTCGTCGTAGCCGTCGGCGTTTACGTCCCCCGCCCCCGCGACCGACTGGCCGAGGTACGACGAGGCCTGGTTGAACTCCGAGGTCCAGACCGGACCGGTATAACCCATGGCCGAGCCGTAATAGACGAAGACCGCACCCTCGTCGGTCTCTCCCTTGTCGTAATAGTAAGCGCCCACGGCCAAGTCCGGGTAGGTGTCGCCATTCAGATCGCCCAATCCCGCAAGCGCTCTTCCGTAATAGGCTGAAGCCTGGCCGCCGAAGCTTTGCCATGTGGCAGTGGAGGAAGGACCAGTCGACGAACCCAGAAAGAGGAAGGCCGCTCCCTCGTTCGTGAAAGATTTGGCGTAATAAGGCGCGCCGACCACGACGTCGGCGTAACCGTCCTTGTTGACGTCGCCCGCCCCCGCCACCGCCATGCCGAAGTATGAGCTGGCGCTGTTCGCTTCAAGTTTCTTGTAATAGGCTGGGAATGAGGACCCCACTCCGGAGGGGCCGCCCTTGAAGATGAAGGCCGCGCCCTCGTTGGTCTCTGGCGAATCATAAAGGTAGGCTCCGGCGATTATGTCGGCGTAGCCGTCGCCGTTGACGTCGCCGGCCCCATCCACCGA
>SRXB01000012.1 GCA_009724975.1 bacterium
TTGTATTCGTCGGCGAGGCGCTTGTAGACAGCGGCGGCCTTTTCCTCCTTGCCGAGCTTGCGAAGGTCTTCTGCGGCCCTGTAAAGGGCTATCTGAGCCGCCTCCCCCTCTGGGAATTCATCCACCATGCGGAAGAAGTGGCGGGCGGCCGCGTCGAGGTCGCCGCGAGCCTCGGCCTCCTCAGCCTGCTTGAATATGGAGAAAGAGATGAGTTTCAGCGCCCTGTCCAGCGTCTCTTCCGAGGGTTTCTTCTTCTTGGCCCTGCGCGCCCACTCCTCCGCCTCGACGAAGTTGTTTTCGCGGAAATAGGAGCGCGCAACGCGTTCGGTGGCATCGGCGCACAAAGGATTTTGTCCGAACTCTTCCGAGAGCTTTATGAAGGCGCTCCTGGCCTCGGCGAATTTCTCGGCCTCGAAGGCTATTTCGCCAGCCGCGAAGAGTATCTTCGGCACCAGCGCCGAGTCGGGGTTCAGCTCCACGTAGCGCCAGTGGGCGGCGAGGTATTCGTCGAGGCAGGAGGGGTCTTCCTTGTAAAGAAGGCCCAAAACCTCGACCCGCTTGTAAGAGGCGTTCTCGCGGTGGGAGGTGAATTCCTGGTTGTCGGAGACTTCCTTGTAAAGGTCGACGGATTTCCTGTATTTGCCCGCCTCTTTGTAGGCCTGCGCGCAGGAATTGGCCATCTCGTAGCCGTCCTCCGTCGCCACTCCGAAGAGCTCGCGGTAGCGCTCGTATTGCTCAATGGCGGTCTCTACCGCCCCCTCGCCCCTTTGCGAGCGGCTGTGGCGGTAGACGGCGGCGAGGCGGATTCCCTTTTCCAGTACCTTGTCGCGCTCGGCGCCAAGCGCCTCGCCGTTTTTGGCGTCCCACTCGGTCCCCTTGCGGTAGCGGTCGTACCAGCTTTGCCTGCGGCCATTAGCCGATTCGGCGTTTTGGAGGGCAAGCCAGGCGGTTATTATGTTTTGCTCCATCACGAGGGCGGAAGGGGTAAGAGGATACGCCTCTACGCAGGCCACGTAGGCGGAGACGGCGTCGGCGTGGCGGCTGGCCTCCATGTAGAGGTCGCCCAGCTTCCTGAAGAGGGCGTCGCCGTATTCCTTCCCCGCTTCGCGTCCGGCGAGGTATTTTTTCACCCCTTCCACTCCGCCCCATTCCAGAAAGCACTTTCCGGCAATGTCCAGCGTCTCCACCTTCAGGTTTTCCGCCGTGGGCGCATTGTCGTCGAGTATCTGGGAGAAGACCCCCACCGCCGTCTGGTAATCGTCCAGCTTGTAATGGCTCCAGCCGAGCTTGTAGAGCGTTTTCTGGCGGTATTCCTCCCTCTTGCTGGCGAGGACCGCCTTGTACTGGACTATCGCCTCCTTGTATTGCCCGAGGTTGAAGGCCGCCTCGCCCATGCGCATGTGGATTTCGGTGGCGTAAGGGGTGTCGGGAGAGAGTTCGAGCACCTTGCCGTAATAGCGGGCCGAGAGAACGACCTCGCCCTCCTCGCTGTAAAGGTAGCCGAGGTTGTACATCGCGGTGAGCGCCTGCTCGCTCTTTGGGTAATTGTCGGCCAGCCGCCTGTAATAGCCTATGGTGCGGGGGTAGCGGTCGCCGGGGAGGATTCCGCCCTCGGTCCCCTCCTCGTAGGATTTTTTAAGGGCCCCCTCCT
This sequence comes from bacterium, assembly GCA_009724975.1. Taxonomy (GTDB): domain Bacteria; phylum Desulfobacterota; class Deferrisomatia; order Deferrisomatales; family BM512; genus SCTA01. The sequence continues at coordinate 1,652 of SRXB01000012.1, forward strand.
CTTCGCGGTAGGCTAGTTCGGCGAGGCGCAGCAATATTTCAGGCTTTCTAGCCTCCGGCGTGCCGGGAAGGTCAAGAAGGCTTTGATATTTTTGAAGGACCGCGCTCTCGGTAACCGCCTTTTTCCTTACCCCGCCAGCCTCTTTTTTCTTCTCGATAGCCGCCAGCTTCTCGGAAGCGCGCTCTCGGGCCTCCTTCAAGGATTTTGGCCTCTCGCTCTTAATCTTGGTCGTGGTCTCCTCGACGCTGGGCTTTTTGAGCTTTACGTTGAACTGCGGCTCGCCCGCCGGTTCCGAGGTGGAGGCCGCCTCCTCCTTCTTCTCCTCGGCGGGGGCGGGCGGAGCCACCGTGACCGGCGCGGAAACGCAACCCCACAAAAGGGCCGAGGCTGTGAAAACGGCTATGTATCTTCTCATTGATCGGTATTCCCCGATTTTTCGTTCTGTGTCTGGAGGAGGTGCAGGGCCTGCGCCTCGTCCATCGCTATCTGGTCGCCACGCAGCTTGACCGCCTTCATCTTCTCCGAAAGGGTTCTTCTCGTCCTGGCCACCAGCGTCGCCCTCGCCTCGGCCTGCGAGGCGGCGAGCCCTTCGCCCGCCTTTTTAGAACGCTCGGAAAGGGCGGCCACCTTAACCTCCATTTCGGAGAGCTTCTTTCTCTCGTCGGCCAGTATCCGGCGGGCGTCCTTTAGAGGCGTGCGCAGGTAGAGTATCTCTTTTTTGCGAGATTCGAGTATGCGCATAAGCTCTTTTTCGCGAACCGAGACGCGGGCCTTGAGCCCTTCGAGGAAGATAAGCTGGCTTTGGGTAAGGGCCGAGCCGACCTCGCCGAGCTTTTTCCACATCGCCTCGACTTTTTTCCGAAGGGGGTCCGGCGACGAATCCCACATGGCGTTCTCCGAAATGGTCTTGAGCGCCCTTTCGGTCCACCCCATTACCTTCATCAGCTTTTCCTGGCGCGCCATCAGCCCTTCTATGCGGGGCCTCTCCTCTTTGGGGAAGAGGGAGCCGACCTGGATGAGATCGAGGTACTGGTAAAGCTCCCCGTCCATCTTCACGAGTTCGGCGTCCATCGCGTCGAGGCGCTTCTCGGCTTCGTTAAGCCCCTTTTCCACCGCGTCGAGACGGGATTTCCTCAACTTTACGGCCTCGGCTACGAGGGTGAAGTCTTCGCCTAGCGAATCAGCCCTCTTTTGTAGCACCGAGGCCTGGGAATCGAGCAGGGAGGACCAGCCGCCGGACATTGAGAGCGGCGAAGGGGCTATCTCTCCCGCAAGGGCGCCTTCCCAGGTTATCGACCACTCCTCGGCGGTCAGGCGGGCGGTGGCGTAGCTGTCGGCGGCCTCCTCGAAATATTCGTTGCGCTCGAAGACGCGGCCCATCGCCCACTGGTCTTCGTGGGCGTTCTCGGGATCGGCGGCCATGGCCGTCTCGAAAGAGGCCAGCGCCCTCACCTTGTCGCCCATCTCCAGACTGCACCAGCCGGTGGAGCGAAGGGCCTCGGCGTAATGGGGCGAACCATCTTTTATTAGGGAAAGCTGGCTTACTGCTAGTTTCAGAAGCTTTTCGCGCTGGTCTTTGGTCATGGAATCGCTGGTGACGGCGGCCTGGTAGATGATGCGGCCCCTGCGAAGGCGTATCTCGTCGGCCAGGGCCTTTCTCAGCGCCCTGTCGGGGTGTGAGCCCAGCGAATCCATCGCTTTGTCCAAAACCTGTATCGAGCCGGAGTAATCGCCCGCCGCATAGGTCATTTGCGCCTGCGAGATGAGGGCGTAGGGCAGGTATTTGCCGCCCTTGACAGCCTCCAGCGCCTTTTTTGCCTCAGCCGGCTGGCTGAGGAGGAGAAAGCTTTGCCCCACGCGGTAATTCATAGAGTCGGGGTCGAGGAATTTTTGCGCCTGGCTCGCCTTGAACGCGTCGGCAACCTTCTGGTAGTTGCCGCGCTCGAACTCGTAGGCCACCACCCGCTCAAGGGCGGGTCCGTTGAAGGAGCCCTTGGTGGAGGCGAGCGAGGAGAAAATCTTCATGGATTCCGGCACCATGCCGGTGTTTTGGAGCGCCAGCGCCCGAAAATAGGTTTCAGCCCTGCCCGCCTTCTCGTCGGAGGGCAAAAGGCGAAGCGCGTCCTCCCACCGCTCGCCGAGGGCGGCGGAGAGCCCCTCCTTTTGGGGGCTCAGGCCGAAGGCGCAGGGCGCCAGCGCGGCCAGGGCAATGAAAAGGGCAGTTACTCGGCGGACCATTGAGCGGCGCCGCCCTCGAAGGTGACTATCCAGGTGTTCAGCTTGGCCCTTTCGACGTTGATTTTAGAGGACTGGGGCACAACGGAGCCCATCGGGTAAAAGAGCGCCTTGTGTTCGCCCGCGCCGAGCCGCAGTTCTGAAAGCTCAAGAGGCAGGTCCGATCCGAGGACGTTTAGCTCCGCCGCGGTGAAGGGCCTTGAGAGGAGCATCTTGCCGTCCACCTCCAAAAAGACCCCCTTGTCGGCAAAATCGCTGGTTTTCCCCTTAAGGTAGACTCTCACCGCGCCCGTCTCCCCCTCAAGCATCTCCTTGGTGAGGTTTTCAAGCTCGTAGCGGACCGAGGAGAGTTCCTTTGAGAGGCCCTCAAGGCGTTCCTCGAAGTTTTTGACGGAGGCTTCCGCCTTCGCGGAGTCCTCGGCCTCGCCCGCCAGGGCGGCGGGCAAAGATGCGAATCCCACGCCGAGCAGGAGTAAAAGTGCGATTAAAAACGTCTTTTTCATATCGCCCCTTTTTAGGGTTTCAAGGCGAACCAGCGGGAGCCCTCGCCCAAGATCTTTCTGGGGCCGATTATTTTTCCCGTTCTGGACAGTTTGTCGCCTGGGTTTTCAAGCAGGTATAAAAAGGCGTTGGCGCCATCCCCGAAGTCGGAGAAGCACCGCACCTCTATCTCAAGTTTCGAGGGGTCTTTCGCCGTCAGGGCGCTCGACCTGCGCCCACCTTCCCCGTCAAAGAGGATTTTGACACCTTCGGCGGCGGTGGGAGAGACCGTGGGGTCGGCGTCCTGTGGCTGGGTGTGGCCCGAGCGGCGCCAGCCGTGCAGGTCGAGGTCGGCCTTCGCACCCTCCCAGAAGAGGACCGCGATGAGCGCCGGTGGTTCGCCCGTGTCGGCTGGAATCTCTATCGACGGGCCGACCGACTTGTTGCCCTTCTGGTCTATTCCCTGGGAGTAGGCCTTGACGGGGTATGGAAGAAGGGCCGCGTAGATTTCGAATTTACCGTTCTCGACATCCGCCGGATAGGGAAAGGGACCGGCCCAAACTGTGACGCGTGGGATTCCGGTCGGGGCCTTGCCCGATATTCTCGCGTAGCCCGACTCGACGGCCTCGATTTTCAGCGAGAGGCCGGGGGTTTCGGGGGTTTTGTCGAAACGTGCGGTCCTGGTGAAGTTTTCGCCCCTGAAAGTGCCGCCGAAAGGCAGTTGCCCCTCCTTGGCCCCAAATTCATAGGCCACCAGCACATCGGTCGATTCGGCCTCCCAAACCGTCAGCCCCTCCTCCCCCTCGGTGGCGAAGAGTATGTTTCTGGCGTCAGAGGCCCTTATGAAGGTGACTTTGTTGCTTAGCCGCTCGTCTGGCATCGGCTCAATCACCATCGCGGCGCTTTTGGGCCCCTGTGGGGCGGGAGGAGGCGGATTATAGGGGAATATCTCCAGAACCGACTCGGTTTTCGCCGCCAGCTCGCCCGCGGAGGCGCAGTAAAAGCGGGCTCGTTCGATTTTAAGCTCAGCCGAGAGCTTTTGCGCGGCGTTAATGGCGTACTGCAGGCCCAGGGAGCGGTTGAGGAGCTTTGGCCCCATAGTATCGGTGTTGCCGACTATGAGCACCGATTTTCCGGAGGAGATAAGGCCGTTTACCGCGCCCAACAGCTCCTGGGGGAATTTCTTCTCGTTTAAAAGCCTTACCGGCAGAGTACCCGAGGGTTTGGCCAGGTTTTGGGGAAGCTCGTCGAGCACCACGGGGCCGGAGACGAAGGCCCCGAGGGCCGAGGCCGCGAAGAAGAGCGCGAAGAGGAAGGCGAAAAGTTTTTTCATCGCCCCTCCACCACCGAGCCGTCGGCTATTTGCACTTTTTCGCCCTCTTTAGCCTTCAGGCAGACCTCGCCGATTATCTTTACCCCCTTGCCGAAGGCGACATCGCCGCGAACCTTTAGGGAAAGGGCCTTTTGGAGACTCAAGGGGTGCGGTATGCGGGCGTCGAGGTCATCCACAGCGCCGAAAAAGGCGGGGTCGAGGTCTACAAGGGGCTGCGGAAGGGCAAAATCCCGCTCCGGCGCAGGTTCCAGAGGCGATTTTTCGCCCTCTGCGTAGAGGTCGCTGCGCCTCAGGAGGAAATCGTTGGTGGTTTTGACCGGAGCGAACCGCTCGCGCCCCACCACTATCGCCGCCGCCCCCTCGAAGGAGCCTATCGCCGACCCCATGGCCGTCTCAAGCTGGATGACGGGGGTTTTGGCGACGGTTTTCCTGTTTATTATGAGGGGCAGGTCGAGGTGGCCCTTTTCAAGTCGCTCTTTGAGGGCCCTAAGGTCGATCCACAGGCTGTTGGTGTTGAAGACGCTAAAGCGGCCTATGTCCTGGAAGTCGGCGGCGTGCTCTTCGTCCACCTGCGCCAGTTCAAGAAGTTCGAGCCTGCCGCCGTGGCGGACCACGGTGCCTCCCTTTACGTCGGCGGGGGTGCGGGCGGTTACTTCAAGGGCGAAGGGGATATTCTTTTCCTGGAGGAAGCCGAGTATGGAAGGGTCGGGCGAGGCGCCGAGGTTGTCGGCGTTGGAGACGAAGAGGTGCGTCTTGCCCGCGCAAAGGAGCTTATCCATCACGCCGGATATCTTCAGGGATTGGTAAAGGTCGCCGTGTCCGGGGGGAGCCCATCCGGCGGGGTCGGTCGCCTCGCTGAAGAACCCCTTGCCGTCCTCCCGTATCCTCGGAAACTGGTTTTGCATGAAGCAGGAGGGTATTTCGCAGCCGCCGACCGTTACCGCCATCTCGTAGCGGCCAAGGGCCTCAAAGGTGTCGGCGTTGGTGGCGAAGGAGTTCATGAAGACCAACGGTATCGCCGCGCCGTGGCGTTTGCGCAGCTTCAGAACGTGGCGGGCGAGCAGGTCCAGAAAGGTGAGGCCGTCCTTCACCGGAAGAAGGCTCTTGGCCCTGGTCATTTTCATCGTGGTCCCGAGCCCGCCGTTAAGCACGACCCAGGCGACCGCGCCCATCTCGGCACGCTCGGCGAACCCCTCGTTTTTCAGCTTCTGGTGGGGGACAAGGTCGGAGGGGTCTGGCGAGGATATTTCGCCCCACCGGACGAGCGAGCGTTCAGAGGCCTCATAACGCCCGTAGGCGCGCAGAAAAACCTCGGCTTCGCCAGCCGAGAGGCCGGCCAGCAGATAGCGCTCTTTTACCGCCTCTCCCATCAAGACCAAACCCTTTGACCCTCCTTTGCCCAATTCAATAAAAACATGTAATTTGACCAGACAAAACGGGTTAGCGTCAAGTAAGTAAGAAATTTGTAAAAACTAAATTTTGCGATATTTTTTCGTCATGGGATTAAAACATTCCACGGAGACGAAAGTGAAACCGCCGACCAAAAGCGAAATACGGAAAAAAGCGGCGCGACGCAGGATGTCACTGGAAAGCCACGGACACATCCACACCCACCGGTGGCGAGGGAGCGAGGAGGCCAGGGAGTCGGCGCTGGCCAGGGTGGTCGAGGATATAGGGGCTCTGGTCTGCGGCTACCCGAACGTAACGGATCTCTACTACTGCATCGAGGGTACAAGCGTGGGGGTTGTCGTGATAGCGCAAAAACCCATGACTCGCCCCATTCAGGAACTCTTGAACGGCTTTTCCCAAAAACTCTCCGAAACCTTGCCGGAAATCAGCTGGAATCTTTCGGCCTCCCCCCTCCCCCCACCGTCAGGGTCCAACTTTTGCAAAACAAACCTTACGCTCCAGTGATTGACAGCCGATTTTCCACTTGGTAGATTGGTGAATCGCCAACCTCACAGCCAGCGGAGAAAAATCATCGCCACGCCGGTCTCTCCACAGCCAAGGGACGAGCTGATAAGGGAATACTCCCCCCTTGTCAAATTCATCGCCGAAAGGCTCTGTTCCCGCCTTCCCCCTTCGGTGGAGGTGGGCGACATAATAAATACCGGCATGCTGGGCCTTATCGACGCCATAGACAAATTCGTTCCCGACCGCGGCGTGAAATTCCACACCTATGCCGAATTTCGCATTCGCGGCGCGATGCTCGACTATCTTCGGCAGCAGGACTGGGCTCCGCGCTCGATGCGCCGCAAGGAAAAGGAGCTGGCCCGCACCATCCGCGACCTTGAGCAGCGTCTTGGCCGCCCAGCTACGAATGATGAGCTCGCAAAGGAGCTCGGCATAACCCAGGCGGAGCTCGGCGATCTTTTCTCAAAAGCCCGCGGCCTCTCGCTCCTCTCCCTAAACCGCCCCCGCGCCGAGGACGGCGAGGAGGAGGAGAGCGAGCTTGGAGAGTGCATAGCGGACGCGCCGGAAAAGAGCCCCGCGCAGGTTTTCGAGAAGGAGGAGGTGAAAAATCTCCTCAGCGGGCAGATAGGGTCTCTTCCCGAGCGCGAGCGGCAGGTGGTTTCTCTCTATTACTACCACGACAAGACGATGAAGGAGGTGGGGACGGCCCTTGGCATAACCGAATCGAGGGTGAGCCAGCTCCACACCTCCGCGATGCTTCGCCTGAAGGCCCGTCTGGGCTCAAAACTCTAAAGCGTGAAGGTGGCTTCGGACCACTCCCGTCGAAGCGGCCCGACGCCGCTCTACAGTGCTATTCTAGCCCCTCTCGAAAGCCCCAAGATGGCGCGATTGGTCCCCCAGAATTTCAAAATGGGGGGAGAAGCGGGATTCAGCCAGTATTTTTGCGGTGTTGCCGCCAACGCGAAGGGCTTTTCCCGTCTCAAGGAAGTTTTCTTCGTCCAGGGTGAAGGATTCGGAGAACCCCTCTATCGTCCCCTTGTAAATAGCCTCCTGCCCGTAGTCTTCCTCGCCGTCCTCCAATGACCGTATCTTGAAGAGGCGAAAGGTGACGGCCATGAAGGAGGCTCCCCCAAGTTTTTTTTCCAGCTCGGGGTCAGTTATCTCAAGCGGGCGAACCGAGACTATCCGCGGGTCGCAAAAACCGGCGGCCCTCACCAGCCTGAGGAAATCGCCGAAGTAGTGGGCTCCCCCCAGGTGTTCGCTTTTCAGCTCCGCGTCGGCCTCAATTTCGGGAGGCAGGCGACGGTCGCAATAGACGTCGGAAAAGTGGAACTCGCCGCCGCTTTTCAGAACCCTGAAAACTTCGCGCAACACTTTAACTTTATCGCGCACGTGGCCGAGGGCGCGGTTTGATATGACCACGTCGAAATCTTCTTCCCCGAGACCGGCGTCGCCAAGGGCGTCGATGCTCCCCTGCCTGAAGGCTACGTTCGGCTCCTTGTGGCCGAGGTTTTCCATTACCACAGGGATAGCCTTGCGGGCGATGGAGAGGGCCGACTGCTCGGTGTCTAGCCCCATTACGAAGCCTTTTGGTCCCGCCAGCCCTGCGCAGAGGAAGACATCCCTGCCGGTGCCGCAGCCGAGGTCAAGGATGCGGCAGCGCTCTATAGCGGGCGGTATCGGGCTTCCGCAGCCCGAAAAACGGCCCGCGACCTCCTCGGGAATCAACGCCATAAGGCTATTGAGCCGCCTCAGGGAGGAGGCGCAGGGCTCCTCGGCCATCAGGGCGAGGCGAAAAGCCTTGCCGAACCACACACGCGAATCTAGCGTCTTGCCGGTCATCTCGTCCTCACATCTTGTATTTGCCGAAGGCTGAAGGGTCGAGGTTTTCAAGATAGTCTTTCCAGAATTCGTCTTCGGAAAGGTCGGAGTTGTCGCGAAAGACGACTTCGCTCTCCTCGCGCAAAATCGCCTCGGCCACGAAGAGGCGCGCGCCGGTTCTCACCGCGAGGGCGACCGCGTCGGAGGGGCGCGCGTCGATGAGCCTCCTGCGCCCTTCCCCGGTTAGGAGGTGGATATTGGCGTGGTAGGCACCCTCGCCCCCTTCGCCTATGTCCACGCGGTCCACCACCGCCCCCAGATCGTCGACTATTATCTTCATCAGGTCGTGGCTCATGGGGCGTGGCGGCTCGACCCCCTCGGCGGCGTAGAGAATGGAGGCGGCTTCGAAAATCCCTATCCAAACGGGCAATACCCGCTTGCCGCCCTTTTCCCGAAGCATCATCACGGGGGTTTTGGACTCCTCGTCCATCGCCATCGATGAGAATACCGCCTCTACGTACAATTTTAGCCTCCTAAAGCTCGCCAGCCAGCGAGTTGGGCCAGGCGGCGGTAATCTTGACCTCAACCTCCCTGCCCAAAAGGGCCGCGTCGCCCCTGAAGTTGACTATGCGGTTCTGCGGCGTGCGGCCGCTGAGCTGTCCGCCTCCGGCCTTGGAACTTCCCTCCACCAGCACCACCCTCTTTTGCCCTATCTCGGCGAGGCTTTTGGCGGTTGTGTGGCCCAACTGAAGATCCTGCAGGCGCGCAAGGCGCTCCTCTTTCACCTTTTCGGCCACAACGCCCTCCATCGAGGAGGCCTTTGTCCCCCTGCGCGGCGAGAATTTGAAGCTGAAGCAGTTGTCGAAGACCACTTCGCGCATAAGGGAGAGGGTCTCCTCGAAATCGGCGTCGCTCTCGCCCGGGAACCCCACTATGAAGTCGGTGGTTATCGCAATGTCGGGCCGCGCGGCGCGAAGTTTGGCGATGAGGCCGAGGTAGTGCGCCCTGTCGTATTTGCGGTTCATCGCCCGCAAGATGGCGTCGGAGCCCGATTGCACCGGCAGGTGTATGTGGGGCATAGCCTTTGGCTCGCTGGCGAAGATATCTATCAGCCGGTCGGTCAGGTCCTTGGGGTGGCTGGTTGTGAAGCGGATTCGCAAAATCCCCTCCACTTCGCCGACCTTGCGGATAAGCTCGGCGAAATCGGCGCCGTCGCCCCCCTTTTGGCCATAGGAGTTGACGTTCTGCCCCAGAAGGGTTACCTCGCGGACTCCTCCCTCAGCCAACTTGCGCGCTTCGGCGACAATCTCGGCGCTCGGGCGTGAGAGTTCGCGCCCGCGCACATAGGGGACTATGCAGTAGGAGCAGTAATTGTCGCACCCCTGCATGACGGTTATGAAGGCCTTTATTCCGTCGGCCTTGGCGTGGGAATAGAGCGCCTCCATAGCGGCTGGGTCGCCGGGCATAGCGGTCCAGACGGGGCGAAGGCGCTTTTGCCGCACTTCATCCGCCATCTGAAGTATATTGTGCATGTTCTGCGTGCCAAAGACGAAATCAACGAATGGAACCCTTGAGAGAACTCCCCGTCCGTCGGACTGCGCCATGCACCCGCCGACGCCGATTATGACCTCGGGCTTCTCTTTCTTGAGGAGCCTCCACCTTCCTATCTGCGAGTAGGCTTTCTGGTCGGCCTTGTCGCGTATGGTGCAGGTGTTGACCAAAATCAGGTCCGCCTCGGCGGGGCGCGGGGCCTTTGCGTAGCCCGCGTCCTCAAGCATCGAAGCTATGGCGAGGCTGTCGTGGTCGTTCATCTGACAGCCGAAAGTCTCTATGTAATACTTTAACTTGCGCAATTAACCTAAACCCTTACCTGAATGTTACCACGTCGGAGCCGAAGAGGTTTTTCATCGACCTTTTGAAGCGCGAGGAGGGCGCTATCTTGGTGCGCGGCAGCTTTAGCGCCACAAGCGCCTTGCCCGGGAACTCCACGTCGAGGAAAACCGGGCAATCGCCGCCGAACTCGCCGCTTGAGAGGACTCCACCGAGCGCCTCTATGTCGGCCTCGGAGTGGACGGCGGCATTGAAGCGTATCCGTATCTCGGTGGTCATCTCCTCGTCGGCGTCGCCGAGCAAAACCACCCTGTCGGCGATAATCTTCACCGCCTCGTCGCTTCGCTCGAAAGTGCCGCGCACGATGACGGGGGAATCGGAGCGCAAAACCTCCGCCGCCTGCTCGTAAGCCTTGGGGAAGACCACCAGCTCTATCGCCCCCTCCATGTCCTCAAGGGTCGCTATCGCCATCTTCTTGCCACCCTGCTTGGTTATGCGCTCCTTCAGGGAGGCTATCGACCCTCCGGCGGTAACCTGCGTCTGGTCGGGAAAGCTCTCGATGATGGAGGCTATCGTCCCGTCGGTGTGCGCGTCCAGAAGCTCGCTCCACTCGCGCAGGGGGTGGCCGGAGACGTAAAAGCCCAAAAGCTCCTTCTCGGCGCGAAGCTTGTCGGCTGGGGTGAGGTCGGCAATCTCGGGAAGCTCGTCGCCCTTGGGGGCCTCCCCTCCGGCGGGGGCGGGGGCGGCCAGCATGTCGAAGAAATTGGCCTGCCCGCGGTTCTTGTCTTTCTGCAAAGAGGCCGAGCGCTCGATGGCTAGATCCAGGTGCGCCAGATATTGCGAGCGAAGGCCGCGCAGCGAATCGTAAGCCCCGCACATTATTAGGCTTTCCAGCACCTTCCTGTTGACCCGCTTTAAGTCAGTCCTCTCGCAGAAATCCATAAGCCCCTTGAAGGGCCCTCCCTCTTCCCGCGCCTCCAGAACAGCCTCTATCGCCCCCTCGCCGACGTTTTTCACCGCCGCGAGGCCAAAGCGTATCTTGTCGCCCACCACCGAGAAGAACTTCTCCGACTCGTTAACGTCGGGCGGCAGAACGCTTATCCCCATATCCTTGCACTCGGCCAGGTCTTTGACAATCTTGTCGGTGTGGGCGCGGTCGTTGGTGAGGAGCGAGGCCATGAACTCGACGGGGTAATGGGCCTTTAGGTAGGCGGTCTGGTAGGCGACCAGCGCGTAGGCCGCCGCGTGAGACTTGTTGAATCCGTACTCGGCGAACTTCGCCATCAGGTCGAAGATCTTGTTCCCCTTCTCGTCTACTATGGAGTTCTCGCGTGTTCCCTTTAGGAATCGCTCGCGCTGCTTCTCCATCTCCTCGGGAATCTTCTTGCCCATGGCGCGGCGCAGAAGGTCCGCCTCGCCGAGCGAGTAGTTCGCCAGCACCTGGGCGATCTTCATCACCTGTTCCTGGTAGACGATTACCCCGTATGTGTCGCGCAAAATCGGCTCAAGCGCCGGCAATTCGTATTCTATGGCGATTTCGCCATGCTTTCGCTTGATGAAATCGGGTATCAGGTCCATCGGACCCGGGCGATAGAGTGCCACGAGGGCGATGATGTCCTCGAAGACCGAGGGGCGAAGCCCCACCATCGTATCCTTCATCCCCGGGCTTTCAAGCTGGAAGACGCCGGTGGTGGCGCCGTCCGAGAGAAGGGCGAAGACCTTCTCGTCGTCCAGCGGTATATCGTCGATGCAAAGTTTTTTATCCTCGGGGAGCCTGCGGTTTATCATCTCGACCGCCTGCTGGATTACCGTGAGGGTTTTAAGCCCCAGGAAGTCGAACTTCACGAGGCCGATCGACTCCACCGCCTTCATCGCGAACTGGGTTACCGTTTCACCCTCTTTACCGTTGTAAACAGGAAGGTAATCGACAAGGGGGTTCTCGTCGGAGATGACTATGCCCGCGGCGTGAGTCGAGGCGTGGCGGTTAAGTCCCTCAAGGCGCAGTGAGTGTCGGATAAGCTCGGCTATGCGCGGGTCGGACTTCTCAAGCTCCCTTAATTTCGGCTCGCTTTCCATTGCCTCTTCAAGGGAAATGCCAATCTTGTCCGGCACGAGCTTGGCGATCTTGTCCACCTCGGCCAGAGGTATCTCAAGAACCCTGCCGACGTCGCGAATAACCGCGCGGGCAAGCATCTTGCCGAAGGTGGTTATCTGGGCGACCTTGTCGGAGCCGTAGTGGTCGGTGACGTACTCGATTACCTTCTGGCGATTCTCGAAGCAAAAATCCACGTCTATATCAGGCATCGAGACGCGCTCGGGGTTCAAAAAGCGCTCGAAAAGAAGGTCGTAGGGAATGGGGTCTATGTTTGTTATGCGAAGGGCGTAGGCGACGAGGCTTCCCGCAGCCGAACCGCGCCCGGGGCCAACCGGCACGCCGTTGTTTTTCGCCCAGTTGATGAAATCCTGCACGATGAGGAAGTAATCGGGGAATTTCATCTCCCTGATTATATTTAGCTCCTCCTTGAGCCTTCCCAGATATTTGCCGTAAGTTTCGGCCCTTTTATCCTCCGAGTCGAAACCCATCTCCGAAAAGCGCTTTTTCAGCCCCTCCTCGGCCATGCGGTCGAGTACGTCGGCCAGGTTCTCCTCCCTAGCCTGCGGATATTTCGGGAAATGGTAGTTTTTGCCGCTGATGTCCAGTTCGACGTTGCAGCGCGAGGCTATTTCGATGGTGTTGGCGATGGCGTCGGGCCGCCAGGCGAAGAGGGCCGCCATCTCCTCGGGGCTCCGGAGGTAAAAGGCGTCGGTCTCCATCTTCATGCGGCTCTCGGATGCCAGCGTCTTGCCCGTCTGGATGCACATGAGCACTTCGTGGCTCTTGGCGTCGCTCTTTTCAAGGTAATGGCAGTCGTTGGTGGCTACGAAGGGGATGGAAAGCTTTTCCCCCAGCTCCACAAGCCCTTTGTTGACCTCCGCCTGCTCCTTGAGACCGTTTTCCATGAGCTCAAGGTAGAAATTACCCTCGCCGAAGATCGAGAGGTGTTCCTGCGCTATCTGGGCGGCCTTTTCCATGCGCCCGCGCCTTATGTGGAAAGGGACCTCGCCTTGGAGGCAGGCCGAAAGGGCGATAAGCCCCTCGGAGTGCTCGCGCAAAATCTCCTTGTCCATGCGGGGCTTGTAGTAAAAACCGTATTTGTTCGAAAGGCTCACGAGCCGGCAGAGGTTTTTATACCCGGCCTCGTTTCGCGCAAGCAAAATGAGGTGGTAATAGTTCTCGCCGTCGGGCCCGGGCGTGCGGTCGCGCATCGACTGGGGCGCTATGTAGGCCTCGCAGCCGATAATCGGCTTCACTCCGGCCTTCTCGGCCCCCTTGTAGAACTCCACCGCCCCGTACATCGCCCCGTGGTCGGTCATCGCCAGCGAGGGCAGGGCGTAGGCCTTGGCCTTCTTCATCAGGTCGGGCAGGCGTATTGCCCCGTCCAGAAGGCTATACTCCGTGTGGAGGTGAAGGTGTGTGAAATTGGCGTGGGACATCTATTTAAAGCCTTATTCTACGTTCTGGACCTGTTCGCGGACGCGCTCAAGCTCCGATTTCATCTCAACTACAATCGCCGAGGACTCGGCGTCCGGCGTTTTAGAGCCTATGGTGTTGACCTCGCGGTTCATCTCCTGAATGAGGAAATCTATCTTCCTGCCGATGGGATTTTGCGAGGCCAGCATCTCAAGGAACTTGTCGGCGTGGCTCTTTAGCCTTACAAGCTCCTCGTTGACGTCGGCCTTGTCGGCGAAGAGTGCTATTTCCAGCGCCAGGCGCTCCGCCGAGGTGGAATCGACTATAACCTCCGGCACCAGCTCCCCTATCCGCCTTTGCAGGCGCTCCTTTTGCTCGGAGACGATGAGGGGGCGCTTCTCCTCTATTTTGGCGGCCAGTTCCATCAATGTGGAAAGCTTTACGCGAAGGTCCGCCTCAAGGTCTGCCCCCTCGCGCAGCCTGAAGGCGTCAAGATCTTTGAGGGCCGACTCGAAGATTGGCTTGGCGTCCTCCCAAAGCTCCTCCGGCTCGGCCCCGACCTCGTTTTGGGCAAAGAGCGAGGGGCAGGAGAGAAGGTGCGAAAGGCTGACCTCTCCGCCAAGGCCAAGCTCACCCTTTAGCTTGACGAGGTCGGCGTAAAGGGCCTTGGCCGTATCGAAATTGAGCTCCGCCGAGGCCCCCTGCCCGCCCCTCTTGTCCCAGGAGGCGAAGACGCTCACCTGCCCGCGGGAAAGGTGCGCCTTGGCAAGCGCCTGTATGCTCGTCTCAAGAATCGCCAGGTTGTTGGGGAGCTTTGAAAAGAAGTTGAAGTAGCGGTGGTTGACCGCCTTGAAGTCCACCACCAGTTTCCTGCCGCGCACAACCCCTTCGGCGGTGCCGTAACCTGTCATGGAGCGAAGCATTTATAGCCCCTTTCTTCGGGAAAGCTTGTAGGCGGCGCGAAGGCCGTTGAAAAATCTTATGGTTTCCCCGTCGCGATAGTCGGGGTAGGTCCACTCAAGGGGCCTGAAGGTTCCGCACTGGTAAAGGTATTCTATTTCGGCCCAGACCCCGCCCCCTATCGCCACGCGATGGGCCGCGGGCTTGCACGAGGCCAGCACGAACTGCCCGAGGTCCAGCGTCCCCGGGTCGAGGTTGACCTTCCGCCGCCCGTTTTCGGCCCACCTTTGCTCAAGATTGTTGGACAAAAGCTTCAGCGCGCCGAGCGAAGCCTGATCCACCGGCTTTTCCATCGCCCAAAAGCCGCGCATAAGCCCGCCGCCCATCTCGCGCTCGTAATAGCCGGTGAAGGTGAAGGGCTCATAGGGGCTTTTCTCCCCCACCGGCCCGAAAACCTCTTCAACCGCCGCGAGGATTTCCCCCTGCGGCACTTCCGGCGAGGCCAATACCGCGATTACCAGAAGTACCGGCTCCGGCGGCTGGGGAAGGCTCATTTTTCAGCGCTTCCAGTTCTTGATGGCCTTGCCCAGCTCCTGCGGGGTGACCACGGCGGTTCCCAGCTTGCCCACCACTACGCCGCTGGCGAGGTTGGCCAAAAGCGCGGCGTCGACCAGGTCCACCCCCGCCGCCATCGCCAGTGCGAAGACCGAGATGGCGGTGTCGCCCGCGCCGGTTACGTCGAAGACGTCTCTGGCCTCGGTGGTTATGTGGGCGCTTTCGCCGGCCTTCCTCACAAGGCTCATGCCCTTCTCGCTGCGGGTCACCAGCACCGAATCGAGGCCCAGGCTCTTCATCAGGGCTCTTCCGGCCCTCTCGGCGTCGGCGTCGGTAACCACCCTCACCCCGCTCATCGCCTCCGTCTCCTTAACGTTTGGGGTGATGACGCTCACCCCCTTGTAGCACGCGAGGTTCACGGGCTTTGGATCGACGAGGATGGGTATCGAGCGCTTACGCGCGCAGGGAACGAGCTCCTCCATGAGG
>SRXB01000176.1 GCA_009724975.1 bacterium
GCTGATGCTCCTTTCGGGGATTCCGCTTCGCGTGGGATACCGCCAGTCGGCCCTCGGCTTCGCCTACAACCGGCTGGTCCACAGGGATATGTCCCTTCACGAGGTGGACCGCATACTCGCCCTACTGGGTGGCCTCGGCGAAAAGGCGGCCCAAAGCGACAGGGTTCTTCATTGCGGAGCCACACGAAAAGAGCGTGAGGAGATTGGCGCCCTTCTCGCCGCCAACGGCGTGGGCGAGGGAGAGAAGCTGGCTGGAATTGCCCCCGGATCGGTATGGGCGACCAAGCGCTGGACGCCGGAGGGGTTCGCCGAGGTCGGCGAAAAGCTCTCTAAAAGCGGTTTTCGGGTTTTGCTCGTCGGAGGGCCGGAAGACCGCGCCCTTTGCGAGGAGATAGCCTCGAAAATCGGCGGCAACTCCCTCTCCATTGCCGGAAAGTCATCGCTCAAAGCCCTTTCGGCCCTGATGGAGCGCCTTTCGCTCTTCATAGTCAACGATTCCGCTCCGCTCCACGTCGCAATGGCCAAAAAAGTGCCGACGGTCGCCATTTTCGGGGCGACGGTGCGGGAACTGGGCTTTTACCCGCTTAACGAGAACTCGCGGGTGGTCGAAGTCGGCCTTGACTGCCGCCCCTGCGGCCTCCACGGCGGCAATTCCTGCCCCAGGGGTCATTTTCGCTGCATGAAGGATATCACGCCGCGCATGGTGCTCGACGCCTGCGGGGAGCTTCTGGAAGACCGATGAAGATACTCCACCTGGACACCGAGAGAAGCTGGCGTGGCGGGCAGGGGCAGGTTTTGAACCTCAACCGCGAACTTTCGCGGGCTGGAATCGCCACGCACCTTGTCGCAAGAAGCGGGGGCGAGCTTTTAAGGCGCGCCCTCGCCGAGGGGTTGAGCGCCGAGGGCCTTGCCCTTCGCGGCGAATGGGACCTCTGCTCGGCGTGGAGGCTTTCGCGCCTCCTGAAAAACGGCGGCTTCACCCACCTTCACCTCCACAGCTCCCACGCGCAGGGAATAGGCGTGATTGCCGCGATGATGGCGGGCTTTGAGAATGTGGTGGCTACGCGCCGCGTCGATTTCCCCATAAAGCGAAAATTCTTCAACCGCGTGAAATACGGGCCGCGCATCGCCCGCTTTGTCGCCATCAGCAAGGTGATCCGTGGGCTTTTGGCGGATTGCGGCGTCCCGCCCGATAAGATACGGCTCGTACACAGCGGGGTAGACACGGAAAAGACAAAAGCCGGAAGCGGCGCGGCCTTTCGCAGGGAGTTCGGACTTGGCGACGGGGAGATTCTGGTGGGGAACATCGCCCATCTGGCTCACCACAAAGGGCAGATCCACCTAGTCGAGGCTATTCCGGCGGTGCTGAAGGCACATCCGAAGGTTAAATTCGCCATCGTCGGCGACGGAGAGCTGATGGGCGAGCTGCAAAATCGCGCTGCGGCCCTCGGCCTTGGCGAAAACCTTATCTTCACCGGCTTTCGTAAAGATGTGGACGCCATCATGGACGCGCTTGATATTTTCGTCATGCCCTCGGTGATGGAGGGGCTTGGAACCATAGTCGCCGACGCGCTTGCGGCGAAAAAGCCGGTGGTTGTGACCGATGCGGGAGGGATACCTGAGATAGTCGACGACGGCGTCGACGGCCTTGTAGTCCCCGCAGGCGACCCCGCGGCGCTGGCGGGTGGAATCATCCGCCTTCTCGGGGACGAAAAATTGCGTGAGAAGCTCGCCTACGCCGGAAGGGCCAAAGCCCTTTCCAAATTCAGCGCCAAGGCGATGATGGAGGGGAACCTCGCCGTCTATAGGGAGCTTTCGCGGTGAAGACTGAAGAGAAAATCCTGCTGATACGCCTCTCTTCCCTCGGCGACGCGGTGCTGGCCACCGCCGCGCTGGAGGCCCTTCGCGCCCAGAGGCCGCAGTTGAGGGTAGATATCCTAACAAAGTCCGCTTTCGGCGAGGTTTTCGCCACCCACCCCTCGGTCGGGAAGGTGATTTTCTGGGAAAACGGCGATTCTCCCCTGAAAATGGCCTCGATTTTGCGCAAGGAAGGGTACTGGCGGGTCTTCGACCTGCACCGGAACCTTCGTACTAAACTTTTGCGCCTCTTTTTGCGCGGGCCCAAGTGGCGCGTCTACCACAAGGGGGCGGTGAGGAGGCGCATTGCCCTTTTTTTCCGAGCCAAATCGCTTTTGTGGAACGCTGACCACGTGACTAGGCGCTATGTGGAGGCCCTTTCTCCCCTTGGCGTTGGCGAAAGCTCCTTTTTGCCGCGCCTTTACCCCTCTGAAGGGGACGCGGCGCGGGCGAGGGAGGCTTTGCTCGCCGGAGGGTGGGATGGGAAATCGAAAATTTTCGCCTTCGCCCCGGGCGCGCGCTGGCAGACGAAGAAGTGGCCAGCCGAAAAGTGGATAGATCTCGCCAAAAGCGTCTCCTCGGGGACTGACGCCTTCATCGCGGTGGTCGGCGCGCAAAACGAGGCAGGGGAATGCGAAATAATCCTGCGGGAAAGTTCGGCCAGGGGGGCTATCCTCGCCGGAAAGCTCTCTCTCATGGAGACCGCCGCCCTTTTGGGGATGAGCGCGGCGCTTGTGACCAACGATTCCGCGCCTATGCACATGGCGACTGCCGTGGGGACTCCGGTGTTGGCCATTTTCGGGCCAACGGTGAAGGGGTTCGGCTTTTACCCGCTCGGCCCCCGTGACCAGGTGGTGGAGCGGAAGATTGCCTGCCGCCCCTGTGCCCTCCACGGCAAGGACAAATGCCCGCTGGGCCATTTCGCCTGCATGAGGGAGATAGACCCGTCGTCGGTTTACGGCGCGCTTCTCAAGGCGGCGGGCGAGGGGGAGAGCCGGTGAAGATTCTCCATACGGCGCAGATTCACTGGTACAACGCCGAGGTGCAGTACGCCTACGACCTCGCCGAGGCGATGGCCAAGATGGGCCACGAGGTCCATATCCTGACCCGCAAAAACACCCTCTCGGCGCAAGTGGCGAAGGAGCGGGGGTTTCGGGTCTTCGAGGAGGACGGCTTCAACGCCAAGGGCGTCGGCTTCTGGAAGGTTTTCGCCGCCGGACACCGGCTCAAGCTCCTTTTGCGCCGAGAAAGGTACGACGCGGTTCTCGTACACCGGCCAGAGGGCCTTCCCCTCATCGCTTTGGCCGGAAAGCTGACCCGCACCCCCGTTGTCCGTGTGCGCGGCGACATGCGGCCCGTCCGCAGCGATCCGCTCAACAGGTACGTTTACAAAAAGCTCCTTTCGGGAGTGGTTGCGTCGAATCTGGCGATAGAAAAGAACCTGCGCGAGAGGATTGGCGGGATTGAAAACCTGGCCACAATCCACGGCGGGGTAAGCCTGGGCGAGTTTTCCGATTCCGGCCCCGCCGTCGACCTCGGGCGGGAACACGGCTTTGCCCCCGATGCTTTCCTCGTCGGCCTCCTTGGAAGGCTCGGGGAGGTCAAGGGCCATATCGATTTTCTCGACGCCGCTAAAATCGCCTATGGGGAAAATCCCCGTCTCGGTTTTTTCATCCTCGCCAAGAACCTAAATGAAAACGCGGTGCTGAGGAGGATAAAGGCGCGACTTGAGGGTGACTCCGACCTTCAAAAGGCGGTAAGGCTTGTGGGGAGGCAGGATAATCTGCCCGCCACCCTTCGCGCCTTCGACCTCGGGGTAATCGCCTCCACCGGCAGCGAGGCAAACTGCCGCGTGGGCCTTGAGTGGATGGCCTGCGGAAGGCCTATTCTGGCGACTCGGGTGGGGGTTTTGCCCGACCTCGTCCAGGAGGGGGTCAACGGGGGGCTTCTCCCTCCGGGCGACCCCGCCGCGATGGCGAAAAAAATTCTTGAGCTTGCAGGCGACCCTTCGCGGTGCGCGAAGATGGGAAAGAGCGCCAGGGCTCTGGTTTTAGAGCGTTTCACCGTGGAGAGGCTAGCCGAGGGGCACATAAAATTCCTGGAAGCCATCCTTTCCCGAAGGACGTGCAAAATCGTATAATAAACAACTTGGCGAATTTCTCGCGGCGCTTTTCCCCGCGCCGCCTCATGGATGGGAAAATGGAAGAAAACAAGCGGAGCCTTCGGGAAAACCTCCCGCAGATACTGAAGAAAATGAAGGGGCGCAAGGTTGTGGTCATCGGCGACCTAATCCTCGACCGCTTCATCTACGGCAGCGTCGACCGCATCTCCCCCGAGGCCCCGGTGCCGGTGGTGGACGTGCGGGAAAACAAGAGCCTTCTCGGCGGCTCCGCCAACGTGGTGCGCAACATCACCGCGCTTGGGGGCTCTGCCTATCCGGTCGGGGTGACCGGCGACGACCACGAGGCGGGCGAGCTTATGGATATGCTGAAAAAGGCTGGGGCGGGCTGCACCGGCCTTGTGTCGGACCCCTCGCGCCCAACTGCCGTCAAGACCCGCGTCATCGCCCTCCACCAGCAGGTGGTGCGCTTTGACCGCGAGAGCAAGGCCGCCCTGCCCGACATAACCGCCGCCGGAGTGCGCGAACGCGCCATGGAGGCTCTTGAGGGGGCCGACGCGGTGGTCATTTCCGACTACGGCAAGGGGGTGATAAACGCCGCCCTCATGGAGGAGCTCGTTCCCTGCGCGCGTAAGCGCTCGATACCCATCCTCGTCGATCCAAAGCCCGTGAACCTCGCGTGCTACAAGGGGGTGAGCGTCATCACCCCAAACGTTAAGGAGAC
>SRXB01000177.1 GCA_009724975.1 bacterium
GAATAAGGCACTACCCCCTCGCACTCCGACGCCTTTATGGCGAAACGGCCACCTGCTACGCAAAATACCACATGGGGATTGCCCCTCGGCTCCTTACGTGCCTCGGCGCGCTTCTCCATCTCCTGCCAAAAGCGCAGGCGATCTTCTTCGCTTAGGTTCAGGTGCTTTTCGCCGACGGCTTTCATTCCTTATACTTCCTGTAGCTCAGAGAATCGACGACCATCTTCATTATGGCCGCGTTGCCTAGCCCCCCGGTCGTCCAGGAAAGACCTTCCGGGGCTCTCTTCAAAAGCTCAAGGGCCGACTGCATCTCTTTTTTGAACGCCCCCATCCTCCCTCGCCTCTTCAGTATCCAGGCGCGGTTGACGTTGGCCATGAAAAGGCCTCTGTCAAGGTTTAGGGCGTTTCCGTACATCGATAGGGCCTCGTTATCGCGTCCTGCGCGCTCATCCAAAAGCCCCTTAAGAAAATAAGCCTCTGCGCGGGGGTTCGGCTCGGCCAGAACTTTTTGCAGTTTTTGGCTCGCCTCCACCTCGCGCCCCTGGTTCGTCATCAGCACCGCTATGCCGGTGTCGCCGCGGGTATCGCCGGGCGAAAGCTCAAGAATCATGTTGAATTTCTTCTCGGCGTCTGAAAAATTTTCCTCGGCCAGGTCCGCCAGGCCGCTTTTGTAAAGCGCTTCGAGGTCTTCCGGGTTGGAAGCGCTTTCGCTTTGCCCCTCGTCGGAATGTATATCGTCATCCCGCACGAAGGCCTTTCCCTTCACGTAGAAAAAAGCGCCCGCCTCGTGGACCACGTCGATGCCCTCCGGTATCGGGACAAGCATCTCGGCGGAGCCGAGGAAGAACCCGCCGCCCTTGACCACTGATCCAAGGCAGAGCCTCGTCGCCTTGCGGCTGCTCTCCGGATCGAGGTAAATCACTACGTTGCGCAAAAAGACCGCGTCGAAGGGGCCGCGCTCCCTCACCCATTGGTAAGAGTCCCCGCCGCAGAGGTTGTGCTTCTCGAAAACGGCCCTCTCCTTCACCTCGTCCAGGACCTTGTAGCCATCTATCTCCTTTTTGCACCACCTCTCCAGGAAACGCTCCGGCAGATTGCGTATGGAGCGCTCCGAGTAGCAGCCCTCCCTTGCGTGGAGGAGGGCTGCGGAGTTTATGTCGGTGCCGAAAACCGTTACTTTCGCCGATTCGCCGAGCTCCTCGAAGGCGGCCATTATAGAGGAGTAAACCTCCTCGCCGGTGGAGCAGCCCGCGCACCACACCTTGAGCGGCGCGCCGCCGGTCTCCTCGTGCCTGCGCCTCAAAACCCCCTTCAGCGCCTGCATCTGGCCGGAGTAACGCCAAAAATAGGTCTCTCCGGCGACGACGCGGGAGGTGAGTATGGCGATGTCGCGTCCTCCCACGTGCGAGGATATGTAGCTTTCAAGTTCCTGCGGGCTTACCGAGAGGTTGGCAACCGAACGCAGGAAAAACTCGTGGCGCAGGGCCTCGCGCCTGTCGCTGCGCACCGAAACGCCCATGCGTTCGGCGATTATCTTTTCAACGCGGGAAATATCGTAATCCCTGAACGCGCCTCTAAGGCGTTGCCACGCGCAGGCGAAAAGACTCCTTCCGGCTATCGCCATGCGCATCTTCTCCGCCAGCTCCCGAGAAGTCTCATACATCGTCAGCACGTCAAGCGCGGGCCCCGCCTCGAAGAGCGGGGAATCGTCCTCGCCGACGAAGAATACCGCCGGGGGTGGCGCTTTGCGCCTGTCCACGTCCTCAAGTATCGCACGGCAGGTGTATTCCCACCCCGCAGGATCTATGACAAGGACCTTCGCCTCCTGCTCAAGGGCCTCGGAGAGGTCCCGCAAGGTTCTTACCTCGCGCCCCGACCTTTCGACGAATCTGGCTATGGCCGCCGCGCGCTCGAAGGTGGCCGCGACCACGATCACTGGAATATCCGTATCCAATCCCCTCGTTCCCCCCGTTTAGTTTCATCCCCGCTCGGGACTACTTGATTTTTCTGACGAAAACCGTCTTCACCCTCCTCAGGTCGGCCTCCTTGACCGTAAATTCATAACCGCCAAGCTCGAAGCGCTCGCCCGCGTTGGGAAGACGCCCCAGTACGCTTAAAACCAGCCCCCCCAAGGTTTCGTACTCGCCGGGCCAGTTAACCTCCATACCGATTTTCGTCTCGAAGGTTTCAATGTCGCACCCGCCGTCGGCCTCGAATCCCTCGGCGGTCTCGCGTATCATCTCCTCCTCTTCCTCGTCCCACTCGTCCTGGATGTCGCCTACTATCTCCTCGATTACGTCCTCAAGGGTGATGAGGCCGGAAACTCCGCCGTATTCGTTTACGGCGAGGGCCAGATGTATCTTGCGGCGCTTGAATTCCTTCAAGAGCGCCTCCAGCCGCATGGTTTCCGGCACGAAGTAGGCCGCGTGGACGATATCCCTCAAGGGCGGCTCCTGGCCGCACCGCGACCAGTATTCGAGCAGGTCGCGGGCGTAGGCCACGCCGACGATGTGGTCAAGGTCGCCGTCGAAGACCGGAATGCGCGAGTGGCCCTCCTCGGTCATCACCGCTATGAGGTCGGTTACGCTGGAATCGACCTCGACGGCGGCGATGGAGGTGCGCGGTACCATTATCTCCCGAACTAGGGTGCGCTTGAACTCCAGCACCGAGAGGAGCATCTCCTCCTCGTCGCTGTTTATGACCCCCTCGGCGGTGCCTTCCTCGATGAGCTCCTCCATCTCCTGGACGAAGTCCCGCTCCTCGCTCTTGACCCCGAAGATTCCCTTTATTTTTTCTTTGAAGCCGCCTTCAGACATCTATTTTTCCGTCAAAACCATCTTGAAAAGTTCGTCTTCCCTCGCCTCCATCACCGGAGCCTCTCCGGCGCGGTCCCCCTCGTGGTCGTAGCCCGAGAGGTGAAGGATGCCGTGTATGAGCAGGAATATAAGCTCGTCGTCGAGGCTGTGGCCGGCCTCCACCGCGTCGCGGGCGGCGGTTTCAAAGCTTATGACGACGTCGCCGAGCATCTGCGGCTCCACTTCCGTAAATTCGCCCTCGGCCTGGGCGAAGCTGATTACGTTGGTCGGCTCGTCTATGCCGAAATATTCCTTGTGGATGAAGGTTATCTCTTTGTCGTCGCAGATGAATACGGAAAGCTCGGTTTCCTGGTCACAACCCAAGGCGCTTAAGGCTTTCAGGGCTCTCCTGGTTAGCTTCCCCTCGTCCACCGTGCCCTTCGGGCTGTCGTTTCGTATCTGAATCTCCATCGTCTCTTCTGTCCTTTGAAACCGGCTGCGGGTAATCGATGCGGTGGTGGTGCATCGCCGTGAGTATGTGGGTGAAGGAGCGCGCTATCTTGTGGAGGTCTTTGAGGGCGAGGTCGCACTCGTCCAGCTGTCCTTCGGCGAAGATGCGGTTGATCATGTTCTGCACCGTGCCCTGTATGCGCGGCTGGGTGGCGTTGGGCAGGGTGCGGACGGCGGCCTCGACCACGTCCGCCAGCATTATAAGCGCCGCCTCCCTGCTCTGGGGCTTTGGACCCGGGTAGGTGAACTCGGTTTCGGGTATCTCTTCGCCCGAGGCTTTGGCCTTTTCGTAGAAATAGGCCATGCGGCGGGTGCCGTGGTGCTGTTCTATGATGTCGGTTATCTCCTGCCCCAGCCGGTGTTTTTTCGCCATTTCCACCCCCTCCTTGACGTGCGAGGAGAGGATGAGCGAGGACATGGTGGGGGCGAGCTTGTCGTGCGGGTTTTTGCCGCCGGACTGGTTTTCTATGAAGTAGGCGGCCTTGGCGAGTTTCCCGATGTCGTGGTAGTAGGCCGCCACCATGGCGAGGACCGCTCTGGCACCTATCGCCTCCGCCGCGCCCTTGACCAGCGTTCCCACCACCACCGAGTGGTGGTAGCTGCCAGGGGCGTGGAGCATGAGGTCTTTGAGGAGCGGGTGGTCTAGGCTGGCCAGCTCCATCAGCCGCATGTCGGTGGTGTAACCGAAGAGCGCCTCCGCAAGCGGGACTATAGTCATGGCCAGCACCGCGCCCATTATACCGCCCAAGAAAGCGCCGGCGATGGGCCAGGTTGCCGCAACGGTCAGAGCGCCGCTCTTTTGCGCGATGAAAAGGGCAACGGCGAACCCCTGCACCACGCCTATCAGAAAGCCTATCTTGAAAAAATCTATGCGTTTTCGCGCCGAGCCGCCCAAGTGGCCGCCCAGGACGCCTCCCGCGATGAGGGGCAGGAAAAAACCGCTTTCAAGGCCCGCGCAAAAGGAGGAGGCGGCGATGAAGGGAATCGCGAAAACGATTACCGTCTCGGAATTGAGGACCATGCGGGCGACGATGAAGGCGGCGCTGACCGGCATGGCGAAGCGCAAAAGTTCCGCCGAGTCGGGCTCAAGCCTCGCGCCCACGTACATTCCCATGCGCTGGACTAGGATGACGGAGAGGAAAAGTGTGGCCAAAAAGAGGAGGTCTTTGGGCGACGTGCGGGTCTTTTTTATGTTTCGCAGGCCGAAATGCAGGCACAGGAAGGTTATTAGAAAGAGGCTGGCGAAAAGGCTCGCGTTAGCCAGGAGAAGGGAGCCGGAGGTTGTCTTTTGCGCCATCTGCGCGAGCTTTTTAGCCTGTGCGCCGGTGACTATGTCCCCTTCGCGGACAATGGTCTCACCCTTGCGGACCTGGTAATAGACAGGCCCT
>SRXB01000178.1 GCA_009724975.1 bacterium
CTACTCCATCTTCCCCCTCCTCGACCCCTATCGCGTGGTGGTGGACGTCTTTCGCGAAGAGGGCGAGGGGACGCAAAAGGATATAATCGCGGGGATTATCGAAGACTCCAAATCGTGCAAGATGGAGCGGGGCGAGGACAACCCCCTTTTCGAGCCCATGGAGATAGGCCCCAAAAGGGAGGAGCCGCAAAAGCCCGAGGGCGACGTGGCCTTAAGCGGCGAGGCCGAACCCCCAAGCCTCGCGCATACGCCGGAAAAAAAGAGCCAGCCGGAGGCGAAATCCTCTGCGGCGGATAAAATTAAGGTCGCCGAGCCCCCGCTGGTCGCCATAGTGGTGCGGGATCTTCCAAAAAAGGCCGAGCCCTCGCCCCTTGACATCCCTTCGCCCACGGTAATCTTGCCCGAGGATGAAAAACCGCTTCTTCCCCCCGCGCCCGCGGAGCCGGAGGTGGCTACTTCCCCCGAAACCACTGCCGAAGCCGAAAATATGCGCGAATGGCCGCCCCTTAGCCTTGAATCCATGCCGCTGGCCCCCTCCGAGCCCTCCCAAGAGGCGGTCCAGAGCCCGAGGTTGTCCGCTTCTCCCCCCATGGCTCCGATAGCGGTTGAGGAGGGGCCGGTAGTCGCCTCCATAGCCCTTCCCCCCTCCCTGGATACCGCCGTGGATTTGCCTCCGGCGCGGGCAAAGCCTGGCAGGGAGATACGCATAATGATCGACCCTGGCCACGGTGGCAACGACCCGGGCGCAATAGGCAAAAACGGCCTGCGCGAGAAGGACGTCACCCTAGCCATGGCAAAAGCCCTTCGGGTGGCGCTCAAAGACAAGCTGAATTGTGTTATAAAACTCACCCGCGAGCGCGACGAGACGCTGGCGCTGGCCAGCCGCACCGCGATGGCAAACGCCTTCGGCGCAAACCTATTCATCTCCATCCACGCCAACGCAAGCCGGTCAAGAAAGGCGAAGGGGATAGAGACATACTACCTCGACCGCTCCTCCGACCGCTCCGCCAGAAGGGTCGCGGCCCTTGAGAACGCCAACTCCGAAGAGGTGGTGGCCGAAACCGAGAACATCCTTGCCGACGTCCTCCTCGGGATGAAAGTGCCGGAGTCGCAGAGGCTGGCTAAGGTCATACAGGAGGAGTTGGTCTCCACCGTCGCCAAAAATCACGGCTCGGTGCGCGACCTGGGCGTAAAACGCGCTCCCTTTTACGTTCTTACCGGCGCAGTAATGCCCTCGGTCCTCGTAGAAACGGCCTTCATCTCCCACCCTGTCGAGGAGGAGAGGCTAAGAAGCGGAGAATACCGCGACAGCGTTGCGAGCGCGATAAGTTCTGCTGTCGAAAAGTTCATAAGATAACGATGGATTGCAAGCTATTGTTAAATAAAAGCATTATATTTGCTGTGCTTCTTTTGGCGGCTTCGCAAAACGCCTTGGCGCGGGAAATAACCGCTAAAAGGGGCGATGCGTTCCTTGTTTCGGCCCAAAGTGCTAAAATAACCGGCGAGGCGTGGGCCGAGTTCGGCGAAAGGGTCTTCCCGCTAAGAAAAACCGAAGATGGCGCGGCGGGGATAGCCGCCGTGGAGCGGGAAACCGTAGCAGGGCCAAAAGAACTCGTCATTTACGGCGGCTCTCGGCAAAAGCCGGTTAAAATCGAGGAGCTGACCGTAAGAGTTGAGGACCGCAAGTTCCCCGAGCAGCGCCTCAAGGTCGACGAGAGCAAGGTCACCTTGTCCAAGGAGGACCTTGAACGGGCCCTGCGGGAGAAAGAGATTATTTCAAAGGCCATCGGCCTGAGGTCCCGCGAGGAGATAGACCTTGCGGAGTGGGCAAAACCCCTTGAGGGTGTGGAATCAAGCCCCTACGGCCTTGACCGCTACTACAACGGCAAAAAGGGGAGCTTCCACAGCGGCATCGACATCGCAAGCCCCTCCGGCACGCCGGTAAAGGCCGCCTCGAAGGGGCGGGTGGCGCTGACTGGCGATTTTTTCTATACGGGAAACACCGTATTCGTCGACCACGGCTACGGGGTGATAACCGCCTACTTTCACATGAGCGCAATTTCCGTGAAAGATGGCGAGGAGGTTATGCGGGGGCAGGAGGTGGGGAAGGTCGGTTCCACGGGCCGCTCCACCGGCGCACACCTTCACTGGTCGCTTTATGTTTCCGGCGTAAAAGCCGACCCTAATTCAATTTTTGATATTAACGCAATCAGGTGAACTCGGGCCTCCCCATTGGGCGGCCCCTTTAGGCGGAGCCTTTGAGATGGCAAAGAAGAAGAGCGAAGAAAAGCGCTTTGAAGATATCATAAAAGAGCTTGAAGGGGTGGTGGCCGCCCTAGAGCGCGGAGACCTTTCCCTTGAGGAGGCGATGGAGTCTTTTAGGCGCGGGGTGGAGCTCTCGCGGGAGTGCCACAAGCGGCTGGACGAGGCCGAGCGCAAGGTCAAAATACTTAAAAAACAGGCTGGCGGCGAAGTTATTGAAGAAGATTACGATGAAGGGGAAGGGAATTAGCGAAGATGTCTTTCGATCTTAACGGCTACCTCGCAAAAACCTCAAAACTCGCCGAGGATTACGCCAGAACCCTCATTCCGCCTCCTTCCGGCATGGCCGCGACCCTTTTCGAGGCCGTCTCTTACAGCTTTTTCGCTGGCGGCAAGCGCTTTAGGCCAGCCTTGGCCTACGCCGCCTCCGAGGCCGTATGCGGCGAGGGGGAGAGGTCGATACCCTTCGGCGTCGCCATAGAGATGATACACACCTACAGCCTCATACACGACGATCTGCCTTCTATGGACGACGACGACCTTCGGCGCGGAAAGCCCACCTGCCATATAAAGTTCGGCGAAGCGATGGCTATTCTGGCGGGGGACGCGCTCCTCACCGACTCATTCACCCACCTCTCCACCCCCCAGATGTCGAAAAAATACGGCGCGGAGGCCCTTTTGCGCTGCATTCACGAGATCTCGCGCTCCGCCGGAGGGTACGGAATGGTCGCCGGACAGGCGATAGACGTTATGAGCGAGGGGCTGACCCTCTCGCTGCCCGCCCTTGAATACCTGCACATCCACAAGACGGGGGCGCTGATACGGGCTTCGGTCATAACGGGGGCGATAGCCGCGGGCGCGAGCCCCGAGGAAGAGAAGAAACTTGCCCTTTACGCCGACCGCGTGGGTCTGGCCTTCCAGATATCGGACGACATTCTAGACGTTGTGGGGGAGACTCAGACGCTGGGAAAACCCGTCGGAAGCGACGAGGGGAAGTCGAAAGCCACCTACCCCGCGCTCATGGGCCTTGCCGAGGCTCAAAAAAGGCTTACGGAAGTTACCGCCGAGGCGGTATCATTTGCGGACGCTTTCGGGGAGAGGGGGCGAGCCCTTACGGCTCTCGCCCAATTCGTAGCCTCAAGGAAGAGTTGAGAGATGAGCCAAAGCTACCCACTTTTGGACAAGATAAATTACCCCGCCGACCTCAAGGGGCTTAGCCGCCCCCAGCTTGAGACCCTCTCCGGCGAGCTTCGCGCCTTCATCCTTGAAAAACTCTCGCCGATAGGAGGGCATCTCGCCTCCAGCCTCGGCGTGGTGGAGCTTACCGTGGCCCTGCACGCCGTCTTCAACACTCCGGACGACCGCATAATATGGGACGTGGGCCACCAAAGCTACGTTCACAAGATAATAACGGGCCGCAAGGACCGATTCCACACCATAAGGCAAAAGGGCGGCCTCTCGGGCTTTCCCAAGCGCAGCGAGAGCCCTTACGATACCTTCGGCACCGGCCACTCCTCCACCTCCATCTCGGCGGCGGTGGGCATGGCCCTTGGCCGCGACATAGCGGGGCGCAAGAACAAGGTGGTGGCGGTCATCGGCGACGGCTCCATGACCTCCGGCATGGCTTTCGAGGGGCTCAACCACGGCGGCCACGAGGACCGCGACCTCATCGTGGTCCTCAACGACAACGAGATGAGCATCTCCCGCAACGTGGGGGCGCTCTCCAGCTACCTTTCCCGCGTGCTCTCCGGCCAGTTCTATTCCAGAATGAGAAAAGACATCCAGGGAGTTATGAAATCGCTTCCGGGCGGCGAGTCGATGGCTAAGCTGGCCAAGAAGGTGGAGGAGCACGCCAAGGGTTTCATCTCCCCCGGCATGCTCTTCGAGGAGCTGGGCTTCACCTACTTCGGCCCCATAGACGGCCACAATATGAGCCACCTCCTTCGCGCCTTCAACAACATCTCTAAACTTGAAAAGCCGGTGCTGGTCCATGTCGTCACCAAAAAGGGGAAGGGGTTCGCACCCGCCGAGGTGATGCCTGTCACTTACCACGGCATCGGCCCCTTCGACGTGAAGGCGGGCCAGATAAAGCCGGTGAAGGACTGCGGGCCCAAGTCCTACACCTCGGTCTTCGGCGAGGCACTCCTGAAACTGGCGAAAAATGACAAGCGCATC
Organism: bacterium; assembly: GCA_009724975.1. Classification (GTDB taxonomy): domain Bacteria; phylum Desulfobacterota; class Deferrisomatia; order Deferrisomatales; family BM512; genus SCTA01. The sequence goes on from SRXB01000178.1 coordinate 4,438, forward strand.
GTGGCGATTACGGCGGCGATGGCCGAGGGAACAGGTCTTAACGCCTTCGCCGAGGAACTGCCGGAGCGCTTTTTCGACGTTGGAATAGCCGAAGAGCACGCAGTGACCTGCGCGGCGGGCATGGCGTGCGAGGGGCAAAGGCCGGTTGTCGCCATCTATTCCACCTTCCTCCAGCGCGCCTACGACCAGATAATCCACGACGTGGCGCTACAGAACCTCCCCGTGGTCTTCGCCATAGACCGCGCTGGC
>SRXB01000515.1 GCA_009724975.1 bacterium
CTCGTAGCGATGCGGCCAGCATAACAAATCACAAGAGCTGACGGGATGATGCGGTCTTGCTTCTCGAAAAATACGGTGCCGCTCGAAATTTCGGTGGCCCGCAGCTCAGTTCACGGGCGTTAGAGGAGTCCGTCATGGAAGTAACTAAAGTGCGCTGCATTGTGGAACGAGCGGGACTAAACGTGGGTCATTTCGATGCAGACATGATCTTCATTTCAGATATTCCTCATGTTGTCTTTGAGTGGGAGCCTCAATCAGACGGCACGGAAAAACCGGTTCATCTAGTTGCCCTCGATCCCCAAAAACTGCACCCGCTCCCAGGGTGGGGGGAGGTAACACATTTGTATGAGTTGCCAGTGAAAGATCCTCGCAACTTCGCATAATGTTTGTGGCGTCGCTACCAATATGCGCCACTCCTCTAACAAATCCCAAGAGCGGACGGAGTGATACGGTCTTGCTTCTCGTAAAATACACAGCAGCTCCACGCTCGGTGGTCCGCCGCTCAGGTCACAGGCGTTAAGCAGCAAGGAGATCCAGCTCCATGATTACAAAGAAGTACCGGCTACTCAGCCCAGATGGAAATACCTACGAAAGCTCAACACCGGGCGAACTCGGCGGCAATAGCAAGGATAAAATCTACGGGATGCTGACCTGCTCGGCGGCAAATGCCGCGCTGTCAAAAGGCTACGCAACACATCGCGTGTTCTTTGCGAATGAAGCAGCAGCAATTGCCGCCGCTTATCGCCCATGTGGCCGCTGCATGAGGGATCAATATTCAAAATGGAAAGTTGGCGGCGCGCCTGGCACGAAGGAATACCCCTGGATTCGGCTTCCCAGGTAGGGCTGCTTAACAAATCGCAAAAGCGGACGGAGTGATACGGTCTTGCTTCTCGAAAAATTCACAGCCGCTCCACGTACGGTGGTCCGCCGCTTAGCTCAAGGGCGTTATGCTGGCCGGGAAACGGGCTACTCAAAGGCAAAGATCCACGGGTAAAGGCAAAGGCATTATGGGGGCGGCATTCTGCACAAATCGGAGGGAACAGCCTGGCGGGTTTCGGTGCCGC
>SRXB01000179.1 GCA_009724975.1 bacterium
CCAGCCGGGCCGCGAGGGCTGCGCAGGTAAATGTGGCCAGCTCAAAGTCGGTCCGCTTTAACTTGAACCAATAAGCTGCCGAAAGGGCGGCGGAAAACCCAGAGGATATAGAAGCGATGACCCATGACATCAGCCTCACAACTGTTGAGGAGGTTGCGGCGTTTTTCAAAAAGACGCCGGGTTGGGTCTATCGCCATCAAGAGCTGCTGGGCGGTAGGAAGGTTGTGGGAGTGCTGCGCTTCCCACGCTTGGAGGAACTTTATGAGCGTATTTTTAGTGAAACCGGGAACCTACCGCTACGACATCATGGTGAAAGGTCAACGATACACGGGCTCGGGATTCAAGAGCGAAAAGGAAGCGCTAATCGCTCAGGAGACCCGAAGAAAGGAGGTTGGAAGGCATCTAATCAAGCGGGAAATTCTGATGGAACAACAACTGATTATGTCGCCAGCGAGCTTGAACGATACGGCCTTCGATGAACTGCTGATAAGAAGGCTGAACTATCTGGAGCAGAAGCTGACAAAGAGGCACTTTGAGGACACAAAGCTTCTGGCAAAAAGGTGGCGGCAAGAATGGGGCGGAAAAATGTGCAGCCAGATTGGGCCAAACGATATTGAAAGGTTCAGGATGGCAAGGGCTAAAGAAGCCTCGAACTCTACCGCCAACAAGGAACTCACCAACCTGAAGGCGCTTTTCAACTACGGATTAAGGCTTGAGCTGATATCCCGCAATCCTACCAGGGATTTGGATCATCTCCCTTATGACCCCATTGAAAAGCACGTGCCTACCAACGAGGAGCTTGACAGGTTGATAGCCGTCGCCGACAAAAACACTGTGGACTTCCTCTGGCTGCTTCGCGAGACTTTCGCAAGGGTTGGAGAGGTTTCGCGGCTTTTATGGAAGGACATCGACTTAACGAAAAGAACGGTGACTCTCCATACCTACAAATCGGCGAAGGGCAAGCGGACACCAAGGACGATACCCATGACGGAGAAGCTTCAGGAAGTCCTTTCAAGTCGCAGCAGCCGAATCAAGCATGACGAGGAAGACTATGTTTTCCAGCGACGGTGGTACAACTACCGGACAAAGACTTGGGAGCAGGGCCCATACAAGAAAAGGCAAAGGCTGATGGAAGACCTCTGCAAGAAGGCGGGGATACATCCCCACTTCGGGTTCCACCAAATCCGCCATGCTGGTGCATCACAGATGGCGGAAGCGGGAGCACCAGTGCCAGCTATTCAGCAAATCCTCGGACACACCACGGTTGGCATGACAATGCGCTATGTTCATGTGAACTCAAGGGCCAAAGTTGAAGCAGTACGAAAGTTCGAGGCCGCCAGAGGCGATTCACACACTTTTCACACACAGCCTTGTGAGGAAGGAGGAAAGGCAAAAAAAGAGGGTCACGCCGATGCAGCGTAACCCATTGAAATCATTGAATGGCGGAAGTGGATGGGAATCGAACCCACCTACGACGCTGTTCACGCCGTACACCGGATTTGAAGTCCGGGAGAGCCACCAGTGCCCTAGCCACTTCCGAGGGCGATTCTATGCGGGCGCGCGGGTTTCGTCAATAGCGCGTCGTTCTTGGTTGCCCTTCTATGCCTGTGGTGCGATAATTACGCCCTTGTTTTTCCAAAAGGTTGTTTTAAGAGGAGAGAACGCATGTTGCGCGTGGGTTTTGTCGGTTGGAGAGGTATGGTCGGCTCTGTCCTCATGGACCGCATGATGGCCGAAGGTGATTTCAAGGGCTACGAACCTCATTTTTTCACCACTTCGCAGGTGGGGCTTCCCGCTCCTGATGTCGGAATAGCGGCTCCTGCGCTAAAGGATGCTTTCGATGTCGCGGCGCTGGCTTCGCTTGACATAATCGTCACCTGCCAGGGCGGCTCCTATACCGAAAAGGTCTACCCCGAGCTTCGCAAGAACGGCTGGAAAGGCTACTGGATCGACGCGGCCTCCACCCTCCGCATGAAGGACGATTCAATCATCGTCCTCGACCCCGTCAACCGCGCGGTGATAGATAAGGGCCTTTCCTCCGGCGTGAAGGATTACGTGGGCGGCAACTGCACCGTGAGCCTGATGCTGATGGGGCTTGGCGGCCTTTTCGAGCGCGGGCTGGTAGAGTGGATGTCCACCATGACTTACCAGGCGGCGTCCGGCGCAGGCGCGCAGAACATGCTTGAGCTTGCCCGCCAGATGGCTTATCTGACCGAGGCTGGCGGCGCGATGGTGAAAGACCCCGCCACCGCGGCGCTTGACCTTGAGAAGGTGGTGACCGCCGCCCTGCGCTTGCCCGATTGCCCCACCGCGAGTTTCGGCGCACCCCTTGCCGGAAGCCTTATCCCTTGGATAGACAAGGCCTGGGAAAACGGCCAGACCAAGGAGGAATGGAAGGGGCAGGCGGAGACGAACAAGATTCTGGGCATATCGGCGAACCCCGTTCCGGTTGACGGAATCTGCGTGCGCGTTGGCGCGATGCGCTGCCACAGCCAGGCTTTCACCATAAAGCTCAAAAAAGACGTCCCCCTCGCCGATATAGAAGCTATGGTGGCCAACTACAACCAGTGGTCCCAGTTCGTCCCCAACGACAAGGCCGAGACGCTCAAAAGCCTGACCCCGGCGGCGGTGACCGGCACTTTGACCGTCCCGGTGGGAAGGCTTCGCAAGATGACGATGGGGCCGCAGTTCCTCACCGGCTTCACCGTCGGCGACCAGCTTTTGTGGGGCGCGGCGGAGCCGGTGCGCAGAATGCTCGGCATCGTTCTGGGTCATCTTCAAAAGTAGCTCTTGACGGCCCTTTTGCGGGCGCTAAGCTGATTATAAAGGCCAAGGCCCGGTGGAGGTTTCATGTTCAACTTCGCGGTTCACAGAAAGATGCTCCAGCTCAAAAACGGCACCAGGGTGCTCCTTCGCCCAATGGTCGCGGAAGACACCGACAAGCTGATAGCCCTCTTTAGGGAGATACCCCAGTCCGAGGCCGATTTCCTCAAAGACAACGTACGCGATCCCGAGATAATCAGTCGCTGGACCTCTGAAATAGATTTCACCCGCGTGCTGCCCCTGGTGGCTTGCGTGGAAGACAAGATAGTCGGGGATTGCACCCTGCACCTCGGGCAGGGCGCCTCGCGCCACACCGGCGAGGTCCGCATACTGCTGAACCCTGAATTTCGCGCGCTCGGGCTAGGGAGTGCGATGCTCCTTGAAACCGAGGAGATAGCAAGAAGGCTCGGTCTGATGTTCCTGAAGGGGGAAGTCCTCCTGGAACAGATAGGCCTTGTGAAGGCCTTCCGCCGCCTTGGCTTTGACCTTCGCTGCACACTGGACGACTATTTCATCGCGCCCGACAACACCACCCACGACGTGACCATCCTCATCAAGCGGCTTATCAAGGTGGAGTACGTATTTTAATGAAGCCAAGGCCAGTGGCCATCTCCACCGACTTCATCCGGCTGGACCAGTTCATGAAATTCGCCGACCTCGCCGGAGGCGGAGGCGAGGCGAAAATGCTGATACAATCGGGCGAGGTTAGGGTGAACGGCGAGGTTGAGACAAGGCGCGGCAAAAAGCTCTACGAGGGCGACGTGGTCGCCTTGGGCGGCCAATCGGCGCAAGTTTCCAGGTGAGAAAGGCCATCAAGGGGCCGTCCGTAAAGGGCGGCCCTTTTTGTTATGCGACTTTGGGTTGATGGCGGTTGACAAAAGCGACCTCGGCTAGTAGCTTTTCACCAAACGCTCGTTCGGGAGAAGAAAATGGCCCAAAACAGAAGGCGCATGCGCCCCGACGTCAGGAGAAAGCAGATTCTGGCCGCCTCGGTGCGCCTTTTCCGCACTGTCGGCTACGAAGCCGCCAGCCTTCGGGACCTCGCGGGCGAAGTGGGCATCAACAAGGCTACGATTTACCACTATTTCAAAAGCAAGGAAGAGATTCTCTTTTGCATAGTGGACGAGGTGGGGGAAAGCCTTCTGGGCGGGCTTTTGTCGGCGAGGCGCAAAGCCTCGGACCCGCTGGAGGGCCTTGAGGCGATGATCCGCTTCCAGATAGGCTACATGGAGGGCCATCTGGAAGAGATAAAGGTGCTCGTCGAGGAACAAAAGGGGCTGGGAACGGCCCTGGGGGAAAAAACCAGAGTCACCCAAGGGAAAATCCTGGAGCTTTACGAGCATACCCTCACCGAGTGCATGGAAAAGGGTTTGGTGCGCAAGGTCCACCTGGCCACCGCCGCCTTTTCCATCCTCGGCCATATCAACTGGCTCTACCAGTGGTACAAGCCTACGGGAGCCCTCTCGCTGAAACAGCTCACCGACGAGATAGTGTCAATCCTGCGCAACGGGCTTTTCCTCGGGAAAGACGGCGATGAAGGTTGACCTCTTCCTGTCCGGAGGAGAACCCCGGACCATTGCAATGGGGGGACGAAGCCTTCGGATCGAAATGACGGAAGGGAGTTGGACCGGCGACGGATTCCGTTATTTCAAGGTGATTTGTGCGGACATGGCGCGCTACGTGCTTAAAAACAATCCCGAGGATGGTATGTGGGAGGTGATTTTATATGAGAAAATCACCGATCGGCCCAAAGAGGCAAGCTGAGGGAAGCCGGTTTTCCGCCTCCCTCGCGAAAGAGCGCCCTGACCGTGTATTGCCCCATCGGAAGCGGCCTTCCGTGGGTGTCGGT
>SRXB01000180.1 GCA_009724975.1 bacterium
GCTGGGCCCCGCAATCATGTCTATCGCGACATGTCCGTAAACCATCTGCTTTGCGGTGGCGACGTAGATGTTGCCCGGCCCCACTATTTTGTCCACCGGCTTTATCGTCTCGGTGCCGTAGGCGAGGGCGGCGATGGCCTGCGCCCCGCCGACGCGGTAAACCTCGTCAACCCCGCAAAGGTAGGCGGCGGCCTGCACGTGATGGTTTACCTCCCCGTTCGGGGTGGGGCTGACCATCACAATGCGCCCGACCCCAGCCACCACGGCGGGAATGGCGTTCATTAGGACCGAAGAGGGGTAGCTGGCCTTGCCGCCCGGGACGTAAAGGCCGACCGAATCAAGCGGCGTAACGCGCTGGCCCAGAATCACCCCCCTCTCCTCGGTTATCCAGCTTTGCTGAAGCTGTCTTTCGTGGAAAGAGATTACGCGCTGGTAGGCGATATCGAGAGCCTCGCGGTCTTTTCCCGGGATTTTCTTATAACTGGCGAAAAGCTCCTCTCTGGTGGCCCTCATAGACTCGACGGTGTACTTCACCTTGTCGAACTTCTCGGTGAACTTCAAAAGGGCCTTGTCTCCCTTTTGGGTCAGTTCGTCGAAGATCGACTTGACCGCGTCGCGCACCTTCAGGATTGATTCATCCTCGAAGTTGCGGGCGCAGATATTTATTTTCTCGGCTTCGAAATTACCGTCGGAATAAAAAACCGGCTTTTTCATTTTTTCTCCGCCAAAGTCTTTCTAAGGCCCTCAACCAGCGCCAGAACGGCTCCGGTGCGGGTCTTCATGGAGGCGCGGTTGACGATGAGCCGCGAGGTGGACTCCATTATCGTCTCAATCTCGCGCATACCGTTTTGCCGCAATGTTTCTCCGGTGGAGACGAGGTCCACGATGCAGTCGGCAAGGCCGGTGAGCGGCGCAAGCTCGATGGAGCCGTAAAGTTTTATCACCTCGACCTGAACCCCCTTCTCGCGAAAGTGCCCCTCGGCCAAAGAGGGGTATTTGGTGGCCACTCGCAGGCGCGCGCCGTCGCGGGGGCGAAACTCCACCCCGCCGACAGGCCCCGCCACCGCCAGGCGGCAATAGCCTAGGCCGAGGTCGAGCGGCTCGTAGACATCGGGCTCCTCCTCCATCAAGACATCCTTGCCCACGACCCCGACATCCGCCGCGCCGTGTTCGACGTAGGTGATTACGTCCTGCGAACGCACCACCAGCACCCTGCACGAGGGGAGGTCGAAGACGAGCTTGCGCGAATCGTCGAGGATGGCGCGGCAGGGAAGGCCCGCCCCCTCGAAGAGGTCCACTATGTCGATGAGCATCCTGCCCTTGGGGAGGGCGAGGGTGAGTTTTTCCTCCCTCATGAGCCCGACTCCTCGCGCCGTATCCTCGCGCCGACCCGCGAGAGCTTTTCTTCCATCTTCTCGTAGCCCCTGTCGAGGTGGTAGACGCGAAGGATGCGCGACTGCCCCTCCGCCGCCAGGGCCGCGAGGACAAGCGCCGCGCTTGCGCGAAGGTCGGTGGCCATAACGTTTGCGCCCGAGAGTTTTTTCACCCCCTTGACCATCGCGTTGCCTCGGTCGAGCTTTATGTCGGCCCCCATGCGTATAAGCTCTGGCACGTGCATGTAGCGGTTCTCGAAGATTCGCTCCGAGATTACGCTGGTGCCGTCGCCGAGGGTCATAAGCGCCATGAACTGGGCCTGCATGTCGGTGGGGAAGCCCGGGTAGGGGCTGGTGACCACGTCGGCGCTGGCGATATTCCTCGAACCGACCACGAGGACGGAGCCGTCTTCGTTTTGCGTCACCTTCGCCCCAGTCTCAAGAAGCTTGTCGGCGAGGGCGTCTAGGTGGCCGAGGTTGCCGCCGGTTATGGTCAGCTCCCCGCCGGTTATGGCGGAGGCTATCATGAAGGTTCCCATCTCGATGCGGTCGCCCACGGGGTCGTAATTGAAGGGTTTGAGTTCGCTCACTCCTTCGATTTTGATGCACGAGGTCCCCGCCCCCTCGATTTTGGCCCCCATCGAGACAAGGCATTCAGCCAAATCAGTGACCTCCGGCTCCCTTGCCGCATTCTCAAGTATGGTGGTGCCCTCGGCTAGGCAGGCGGCCATGAGGAGGTTTTCCGTTCCCGTTACCGTCACCATGTCGAAAAAGACGTTGGCGCCCTTTAGCTTCTTGGCCGAGACGTAAACGTAGCCGTGTTTGAGCTCAACCTTCGCGCCGAGCTTTTCAAGGCCCTTGAGGTGCTGGTCAATGGGCCTGGCCCCTATTGCGCAGCCGCCCGGAAGGCTCACCCTGGCCTTCCCGTAGCGCCCCACAAGCGGGCCAAGGACGAGGACGGAGGCCCTCATCGTCTTCACGAGCTCGTAGGGGGCGTCGAAATTGTTTATGGCGGAGGTGCCGATGGAGAGCCCCCCGCCGGTTTTTTCGACAGCCGCCCCCTGATGCGCCAGCAGCTTGCCCAAAGTGCGCACGTCGGCCAGCGCGGGGACTCTTTTGAGCCTGCTTTCGCCGGTGGCCAAAAGGGCCGCGGTCATCAGCGGCAAAACCGCGTTCTTCGCGGGGCTTACGCCAATCTCGCCCTTTAGGGGGTATCCCCCGTCAATAACTATCGAGTCCAGCTTTTCTTCCCTTAAAGCAAAGGGTTAAGGCCCATGCGGCGGGCAAAAAATTATCATACAAAATTGCCCAACTTTCAGGAAGAAAGAAAGAGCCTCGGGTGATTTTTAGGAAAATCCGGCGGGGGTCCGGCGAAAGCGCGAAAATATTCGTCAACCGCAAAAAAATCCCTATGCGGAGCCGAAAAACGAGTTAAATTTTAAGCAAGGGATAACGAATGCGTGCATGGGGATGGGAAATACCGGTCCCCTTAAAAGGGCGGTCTATCGAATCGCCCACGAAGAGCCGCCATAAAAAGCGGCTCTTCCTCTTTTGGGGCATGGGGAAAATCAGTAGGAGTAGAAAAATCCCGTTGCCGCACCCAAAATAACCACCAGGGCCAGCAAAATCCTTACAATCGGGAACTCCGGCCTTCCAAGGAAGAGCCCGAGCGCCTCTATGTAAAGGTCTCGCGAGGAGGTGTGGCCGAAAAACCTTCGCATGACGAAAATCCAGAGGGCCATCGTTATGTTGGCCCCCGAGGCGAAGGAGGAGAGAATCATCAGGTATTTGTGGCCGTGGGAAACGCCTATGAAAGAGAGGAAGAGGAACATGGCGGCCAAAACGGTGAAGAGCACCGCGACCTGCTTTTCCTCTTTCTCTATCTGGGCCCTGGTCTGAAGTTCCATATCCTGCAAAATACTTCTCCTTTGCGCCTAATTACTTTACACTTGCCTGACACTCTACCAATTGGCCTTTACGCGGGCAACGCCATAAGATTTTACCCGCCTTTGGGATTTTAACAAAAGATGAAAAGATTTTTTGCCATTCTCGCCGCCTTTGTCATCGCCTTATCCGCCCATGCGGCAGAAAAAGACCAGAAACTGCAAAAAGCCCTTGAACTCGCCAAATCGGGCAAGGCGGCAAGCGCCGCGAAGCTTTTGGTTCCGGAGAAGGGCAAGGAGCCGGTGGGGCAAAGGCTCTTGGCTTATGTGAATATCCTCGCTGAAAACCACATTATGCAGATCGGCTTTAAGTCGTTCTCCCTTCGGGACCTCAAAAAAGGCGAGAAAATTGAGGATGCGAGGGCTAGCGGCGGCGCGGAGGAGTTTTTCGAGGAGGACCTTGAGGCGAAGGTGGTGGCCGCGCTCCAGGCGGCTCCCGAAAACCCACACGTCAACATGGCGGCGGGAAAATACATATACGACGCTATAGAATGCGCCTGCGCCACCTTCGAGCGGCTCAGGGCCGAGCCGGAAGAGGCCCTGCGCTACTACCTGAAGGCCTATGAGGGAGGCGTTTTTGATTTCCAGTCCCTCTACCGTCTGGGCTTTCTCTACCAGCTGAAGGGAGGAGAGGAAAACGTCGCCAAAGCTCTCTCCTTTTACCAGAAAGCCTACGAGATAAACCCCAAATACGTGCCTCTGCGCTACAACCTCGGCGTCATCTACGCCATGACGGGCTTTGCGGACAAGGCGCGGGAACACGCTCTGGCCGCCCTTGACGGCTACGGCGACGAGGAGCGCGACGGCGGAACACGCTACCTGATGGCGCGCATTGAGGAGATTTCGGGCAACGAAAAGGAAGCGGGGAAATTTTATCTTGGCGCCCTTGAAAAATCCCCTTACGACCCGGATTACCTTTCCGACTACGCCGCCTTTTTGCGCAAAAAGGGGGATTTCGCCTCTTACGAGAAGGTTGTGGTCGAGGCGGTTTCGAGGGATTTTTCCGACCCAGACATTTTTTCAGCCTACGTGAGGCTGGTTTCCAGGATGGGTGCGGCCCCGACCGACGTGGCCATACTCTCCACCCTCTCGAAGGCCAAATTCGCCGACCCCCTGGCCGAGGGAACCGCCCTTTTCAACCTCGGCCAGCTTGCGGAGGTGACAGGCGACCGCACAACCGCCAAAGAAAGCTACCGGCGAGCCCTTGAACTCCTTTCGGGTAGGGAGGGGGTCAACCCCAAGCTCCTCGAATCTCTGAAGACGATGCTCTCCCGCCAGGGTCAGTGAGTTGATGGGAATAAAAAAACTCCACTACGCCTGGGTGACGGTTCTAGTCGGCTTCCTCACAAT
>SRXB01000181.1 GCA_009724975.1 bacterium
CGGATTAAATCCTAAATAGTTTTTTTGGCTTTTGCAAAATTTCTTTGATTTTAATTAACAATGTGAAAACCGTAGCTTTGCGGTTTCTGGAATCAACCGTTTTTTGACGCATCATATTTGCATTGAATTTAAAAGCCCTTGCCGGCGCTGAACTTATGAGGCGCAGAATAATGAGCCCAATAAGTGATTTTTGTCACTTTCGGGACCGTTTCAAACACAACTGGCGTTTGGAAACAAACAATGGGAGGGGGTGGGTCAGCGGGGGGTCAGATTCCCTCGTCAAGCCCCTGCTCGGTGGGGCAAAATTCCTGCAAAAGACCCTCTTCCCAGAGGGTGAGCCCCTCTCGGGCCATCTTCTTTGATATGCCCGAAAGAAGGCTTTCGTAGCAGATGGCGTAGGAGCAGCGCATATCGTGCTCAAAATAGTGCCCGTGCACCTCTATGACCAGCTTCAGGCCGGAAAATACCTCCATCTTGCCGGTCAGGAGGGCCGAAAGGGTGTAATTGCCCGCCAGCATCTCGCCGCCATGGCCTTTTACCGCGCAAAAGCCGGTTTTATGGTAAACGTCGCACTCGCAGCTCATTCAATCACCAAAAAAGCGCCACCGCGTTTCACCTATTTCACCAAAAACCTGTAAAGCCGCGCGTCGAGTCCCCCGTGGGGCAACGGCCAGTATTTCTCCGGCTTGAGCATAAGCGCTTTCCTCAACCTCTGCGAGGTGAGGAAAAGGTGGATGGCGTAGCCGGAGCACTTGCTCACCAGCGCCCTGCCGAAAGCGTTGAACAAGGGAACCAGCGATTCCTCGTCCGAAAGGCGCTCCCCGAAGGGCGGATTTGAGATTACCGTGGCCCCCCAGCCTTTTTTCGGCGAAAAACCGGCGGCGTCGCCCACTTCGAAGCGCACGATATCGCCCACTCCTGCGCGAAGTGCGTTTCGCTGGGCCATCTGCACAGCATCGGGGTCGATGTCCGAGCCGATTATTATTAGTTTTTTCGGGAGGCAAACCCCCTCACCCGCCTTTTTGACGATATTCTCCCAGGCGGAGCGGTCAAAGCCGGGAAGGCGCTCGAAAGAGTAGTTTTGGTGGAGGGAGCCGGGCATTATTCCCGCGGCCTTCATCGCCCCCTCTATCAAAATCGTGCCGGAGCCGCAAAAAGGGTCCAGAAGGGGCGATTTTTCATCCCAGCCGGAAAACCTTATGGCGGTGGCGGCAAGGCACTCGGAAATGGGGGCTTTCACCGCTTCCGCGCGGTAACCGCGCTTGCCCAGCGGCTTTCCGGCGAGGTCCAGCGAGACCACCGCCCGCTTGCCGTTGACCAGGAGGAAAATGCGGGCATCCGGGTCCGCCGTGTCGACGTCGGGGCGCGAACCGAACCTCGCCCTCAGCGAATCGGCGATGGCGTCCTTCAATTTCAGGGCGGCGAACCCCGAATGGGTGAGGGTTTCGCTTGCCATGACTTTGGCGTCCACCGCGAAGGTGTTGGAGGGGGCGAGAAAATTCTCCCACGGCAAGGCCTTGGCCTCGCGGTAGAGGGTGTCGGCGTCGTCCGCGCCTATCCGCCCGAGCTCAAGAAAGACCCTCACGGCCACCCTAAGCTCCATCACGGCCCGGTAGCCTTCCGAAATCGGCCCGCTGAAAGCCACGCCGCCGCCCTGGGGCCGAAGGCCGCCGAACCCGCGCCCCTTCATCTCCTCGAAGAGTGGGGAATCGGCCCCCGGCGAACAGGCGGCGAAAAATTTATGGTTCAATGGTAAATCTCCGCTTTAAATTCAGCGGCCTCCGACGCGAAGGCCGCCACTTTGGAAATATAACACAACGCGGCGCTTCCAATAACTCACTTTAACGCCGCGCCGGTGGCAGTTTTCCGATTCCCCTTAATATTGGCGCGATAAAGTTGTATATATGTCGGCCACAAAACCAAAACGACAAGGAGGATGGAAATGTCTGAATTCAAGAACGTCACCGTGGTCCGCGAGGCCAACATCTATTTCGGCGGCGGTGTCATTTCGCGCACCGTGATTTTCGCCGACGGCACTAAAAAGACCCTTGGCGCGATGCAGCCTGGCGAATACGAATTCTCCACCGGCGCGGCGGAGATAATGGAGATAATGTCCGGCGAGCTGGAAGTACTTTTGCCCGGCAAGGCAGCCTTCGAGAAGGTGGTCGGCCCCGCCTCCTTCGATGTTCCCGCCAATTCAAGGTTCACCATGAAGGTCAAGACCGTCAGCGATTACTGCTGCTCCTTCCTCTCGTAGTAAAATCCTTAATCTTGAAGGCCGAAGGCCCCGCCCGAAAAGGCGGGGCTTTTTTTGTCATACCTCCCCGCCTCCTTTTCGTCTTTTTACTTTAGAGGAGCACCACCCGCCTGAATTTCAGGCATATTTTTGCAAGGCAGCAACAAAGGCAAAGGAGCCGCCATGAAGATTCTCTTTTTAGCCCTCTTTTCAGGCGCGGCCTTGATGGCGGCGCAAAAAGCGCTGGCCGCCGAGCCTTCCGAAAGCGCTAGGCTTAAGATATTCTCGGCCTCTACCGGCAAATTCGAATCGGTGGCCCCAATCGACCTTCCTGAGGAGTTGTGGCGCGAGCGTCTCTCTCCCGAGGCCTTCGAGGTGACGAGAAAAAACGGCACCGAAAGGGCCTTCACGGGCAAATACTGGGACAACCACGAGGAGGGGCTTTACAAGTGCGCGGGTTGCGGCACCGATCTCTTTTCCTCCAGTGCTAAATATGAGTCCTTCACCGGCTGGCCAAGTTTTTACGAGCCGGTGGCGCGGGAAAACCTCTCCGAGCATGTGGACAAGGGATTTTTCATGACCCGCACCGAGGTCCGGTGCGCCCGCTGCGGCGCGCACCTTGGCCACGTTTTCGGCGACGGCCCTCCCCCGACGGGGCTGCGTTACTGCATGAATTCAGCGGCGCTGGATTTTACCGCCGCAAAGGTGAAGTAAGATGAATCTGGCTCTTTTCGCCGCCTCGGCCTTCGCTTTGGGCTTTTTCTCCGCGTCCCAGCCCTTTGCGGCCCCCGTTTGCGGCGTTCCGGTTATTTCCGGCTTCGCCGCCGGTTCCGTCCCGCTGGACGAGGTGCGAAAAAGGGTTGAAAACCCTGACAATTTCACCGCCAGCAAGATTGCACCCCTGGACCGCGAGAAGAGAAAGGCCATTAGGGCGGCGGCCTTCGGAATGGGGTGATTTTGGGGGGTCGACTCCCGGTTCGGGAGCATTGAGGGGGTGGTGGCCACGGTTTCGGGCTACGCCGGAGGAAGGAGCGAGAAGCCAACTTACCGCTCCATAGGCGACCACACCGAAGCGGTGCTGGTCTATTTCGACCCAGAAGTCGTCAGCTATGAGAGGCTTCTCTCGGTTTTCGTCAAGGGCCACGACCCATTTGCGGAAAGCGGGCCAAGGCAATACCGCAATGTGGTTTTAGCCGCCGATGAAGAGCAGCTAAAGAGCGCAAGGGAGCTTTTCGAGGGTCTTGAGGCGAGGGCTGGGGATGTGGTTATGACCGACGTGGAGCGGCTGGGGGACTTCACTCCCGCCGAGGACTACCACCAGAAGTATTATCTAAAGGGAATGGCCGAAATTTACGGGGCGCTTCGCAACCTTTACCCCTCGGAGGCGGATTTCGCGGCCTCGACCGCCGCCGCGAGGTTGAACGGTTACGCCGGATATAACGGGAGCCCCGAAACCTTCCGCAGGGAGGCCGGAAAGCTCGGCCTTACCCAAGAGCTTCAAAGCCTTCTGGAAAAGGCCGTTCTCAAAAGGCTTCGCTGAGGGTCAGTACCAGTTGAGCTCCCGAACCTCGACTCCGGCCTTTGCGTCCAGAATCATTTCGCGAAATTTTTTGAGGTCTGAAAAGCCGCTTGTACCCCTGAAGTGATAGGGGATGACTATCTTTGGCCTGAAGGCCAAAACGCCCTGGGCCGCCTCCTCCACCGTCATTGTGTAGGGCAGGTTAATGCAGACGAAGGCGTAATCTATGTTTTTAAGGGCTTTCATCTCCTCCGTGGCCTCGGTGTCGCCGGAGATGTAGATGCGCTTTTGCCCGATTGCGACGATGTAGCCGTTGTCGCGCCCCTTGGGGTGGTATTGGACCCGCTCCGGATTTTGGTTGTATGCGGGAACTGCCTCCACCGAAATATCGCCGAAGCGGGCCTTGTCTCCGTTATTCATCGCCTTGCCCTGGCCGAGTTTGGATATCGCCTCGCCGTTGCCCACCACCTCGGTTTCATCCTTGGAAAAGGCATTTATGATGTCGGGGCTAAGGTGGTCGGGGTGGGTGTGGGTTATGAGGATGAGGTCGGCGGGGGGGAATTCGGCGTAGGAGCCGATATCGCCTACCGGATCGACGTAGATGGTGGTTTTGCCGGACTGTATGATGAAGCTGGCGTGCTTAACCGGCGTGAAATAAATCTCTCCGGCGGCGAGGGATGCCACGGGCAGGAGAAGGAAAACGGCAAGCAGTATTGTCTTTCGCAAGGACATTTTGCGCCACCTGTTTTGATTTTTACCCAAAAAACCACCGCTGACGCAGTGGGCTTCAGGGCTTGACAGGGTTTTCGCTCTCTTCGGCCAGCCTTTTGGCCCCTTTGAGCTCTTCGTCGCTCATGCGGGCGGACACCAGCCCCATCAGCCTTCCCGCGTCTTCCTCGCCGCCGTT
>SRXB01000182.1 GCA_009724975.1 bacterium
GCGCACGAGGCCGACGTAATTCCACATGAAGCGGCGTATCTCGTCCCAGTTCTGGGTTATGACCACCTCCTCGTCGCTGTCGGTGGTTCCGGCGTAATCCCAGGGGTCCGGCTCGGGGCTGGGGAGGGAGGATTTTTCCCTGTGAAGGTCAAGGGCGCTCTTCGCGGCGGCCTTGGAGAAGACCAGCGCCTCAAGAAGGCTGTTGGAGGCGAGCCTGTTGGCCCCGTGAAGGCCGGTGAAGGAGACCTCGCCTATGGCGTAAAGGCCGCCTATGGTGGTTTTACCCTCAAGGTCGGTGGCCACTCCCCCGCAGGTGTAATGGGCGGCGGGGACCACCGGTATTGGGGTCTTGGTCATGTCTATGTCGAATTCAAGGCATTTTTGGTAAATGGCGGGGAAGCGCTCCCTGACGAACGCGGGGTCGCGGTGGGTTATGTCGAGGAAGGCGCAGTCCGAGCCGGTTTTCTTGATCTCGGCGTCTATCGCCCTCGCTACTATGTCGCGCGGGGCCAGCGAGGCCATCGGATGGTAGCGCTCCATGAAGGAGACGCCGTCCGCCCGCTTCAATACCCCTCCCTCGCCGCGAACCGCCTCACTTATCAGGAAGTTCTTGGCGTAGGGGTGGTAGAGGCAGGTGGGGTGAAACTGCATGAATTCCAGGTTGGCCACCTTAGCCCCGGCGCGGTAGGCCATGGCGATGCCGTCGCCGGTGGCGATGTCGGGGTTTGAGGTGTAAAGGTAAACCTTGCCCGCCCCTCCGGTCGCCAGCACGGTGGCCGTGGCGGTGAAGGGCTCTATCTGGCCGCCGGTGTGGAGAATGTAGGCCCCGAAGCACTCCGCCTCCCCCTCGAAGGGGTATCTGACGAGGAGGTCTACTGCGTAGTGGTTGTCGTAAAAGCTGATGTTGGCGTTTTTCTTGGCGGCGGCGATTAGGGCGCGCTCCACCTCCCTGCCGGTGTAATCCTTGGTGTGGAGAATCCTTCTGGCAGTGTGGCCGCCCTCACGGCCAAGGTCGAAAGCCTTCCCGTTCTCGTCCCTGGTGAAGTTGACCCCCCACTTTATCAGGCTTTCGATCGCCTCCGGCCCGTGCTCCACCACCCTGCGGACCACCTTTTCGTGGCAAAGGCCGTCTCCCGCCGTAAGGGTGTCCTCCACGTGGCGGGAAAAGGAATCGTCGTCCGCCATCACGCAGGCTATGCCGCCCTGAGCGTAGTTGGTGGCCGCCTCTGCCCTGTCCTTTTTGGTTATGACGGCAACCGTGCCCTTTTGGGCCGCCCTAAGCGCGAACGAGAGGCCCGCTATGCCGCTGCCTATCACTAGAAAATCAAACCTTTTCATGGTTCTTGCCCTGAAATCAGCTAAACTTGTCATTACCCGATAAATTTATATCCACCCTTTTGGACTCCGTGTCAAGGAGGGGCGGTTTGGTTTTAGCAAAAATCGTTTGATCGCATGGACTTATAAGCGTTTTTAGGCGAAATGCGCTGTTGACTGCGCCCGATTTGGCGAATAAAATAAAAGTTCTTCCCAATTTCCGGATCCAAAGGGTTTTTCGAGGATTTAAAAGAATTGAACAGCGACAAAATCTTAAAAGGACTTGAAAGAGCGCCCACCAGGGCCCTTATGCAGGGCGCGGGAATGCCCCGTAGCGAGTTCGGCAAGCCGATTATCGGCGTCGCCTCCAGCTTCACCGACCTCATCGCGGGCCACGTCTCGATGCGCGACCTTGAAAGATACATAGAAAAGGGGGTCCACGCGGGCGGCGGATACCCGATGATCTTCGGCATACCCGGCGTCTGCGACGGCGTCGCGATGGGCCACGAGGGCATGCGCTACAGCCTGCCCAGCCGAGAGCTCATCGCGGACATGGTGGAAACGGTGTCCAAGGCCCACGCCCTCGACGGGCTGGTCCTTCTCACCAACTGCGACAAGATTACCCCCGGCATGCTCATGGCGGCGGCAAGGCTGGACATACCCGCCATTGTCGTAACCGCGGGTCCGATGCTTTCGGGCAAGCTCAAAGGCAGAAGGCTCTCCTTCGTGCGCGACACCTTCGAGGCGATGGCCAAGCGCGCCGCCGGTGAGATAACCGAAGAAGAGCTTACTAATTGCGAAGACGAGGCCTGCCCGGGCTGCGGCTCCTGCCAGGGGCTTTACACGGCCAACACCATGGCTTGCCTCACCGAGGCGCTGGGAATGAGCCTCACCGGCTGCGGCACCGCCCTGGCGGTGAGCGCCAGGAAGCGCCACATAGCCTTTGCCAGCGGCAAAAGGGTTGTGGAGCTGGTGAAGCAGGGTGTGACCCCCAGGAAAATCATGACCCCCGGCGCTTTCGACAACGCCATAAAGGTCGACCTCGCCCTCGGCGGCTCCTCCAACACTGTCCTCCACCTCTGCGCCATCGCGCGCGAGGCGGGCTACGAACTTGAGCTTGAGCGCTTCGACGAACTTAGCCGCGTGACCCCGCAAATATGCTCCATGCGGCCCGCGGGCGAATATTTCATGGAAGACCTCGACATCGCGGGCGGGATAGCCGCCGTGATGAGCCGCTTCGCCGAAGGCCTTTACGAAGGCCCTGCGGTTTCCGGCAATTCGGTGAAGGCCGCCGCCATGAGCGTGGCGTGGCTAGACGAAGAGGTAATACGCACCGTCGGCGACCCTGTCCGCAAGGAAGGCGGCATAGCCATACTTAGAGGAAACCTCGCGGGCGACGGAGCCGTTGTGAAGCAGTCCGGCGTCAGCGAAAAGATGATGAAATTCACGGGGAAAGCCGTCTGCTTCGACTCCGAGGAGTCGGCGATGGCCGCCATAATGACCGGCAAAGTGGTGGCGGGCGATTTCGTCGTCATCCGCTACGAAGGCCCCAGGGGCGGCCCGGGAATGAGGGAGATGCTGGCCCCCACCTCGGCCCTGATGGGGCGCGGCCTCGGCGACTGCGTGGCGCTGGTCACCGACGGACGCTTTTCCGGCGGCACGCGCGGCCCCTGCATTGGCCACGTCAGCCCCGAAGCGGCGGCGGGCGGCGTCATCGCCTTAGTCAAGGACGGCGACATTATCGAGCTTGATATTCCCGCGAGGCGACTTAGCCTTTTAGTCGATGAGGCCGAGCTTGAAAAGCGCCGCGCCGTCTGGGTAGCTCCCACCCCGGCGAAGCTCACCGGCTGGCTCTCCCGCTACGCCCGACTCGTAACCTCGGCGAACACGGGAGCCGTTTTGGAAGGCTAGGAAACTTAAAAGCCTTAAAGCCAAAGCGGCCGACCCGTCAAAGCGAGTCGGCCGTTTAAGTTAAATGGATTTGGACCAAACTGGTTAATAGAAGAAGAGAATCGGAGGCCAAAGTGAAACTCACAGGTGCGGAAATCCTGATAGAGTGCCTGAAAAAAGAGGGCGTGGAAACCATCTTCGGCTACCCGGGCGGGGTGGTGCTGAACGTCTACGACGTCCTTTACAGCTCCGAGATCAACCACATCCTCGTGCGCCACGAGCAGGCCGCCGTCCACGCCGCCGACGGCTTCGCGCGCGCCACCGGCAAGGTCGGCGTAGCCCTCGTCACCTCCGGCCCGGGCGCCACCAACACCATAACGGGGCTTGCCACCGCCTACATGGACTCGATACCGATGGTGGTGATAGCGGGGCAGGTCCCCACGAGCCTCATCGGCAACGACGCCTTCCAGGAGGCCGACACCGTGGGCATAACCCGCCCCTGCACAAAACACAACTTCCTCGTCAAGGACGTCAATGATTTGGCCCGCATAATGGCCGAGGCCTTCTACATCGCCAGAAGCGGCAGGCCCGGGCCGGTGGTGGTCGACCTCCCCAAGGACGTGGTGGTCAACTCCGCCAAGTTCTCCTATCCCGAGTCGGTCAGCCTTCGCGGCTACAACCCAACCTACGAGGGCCACGTGGGGCAGATAAAGAAGGCGCTCTCGGCGGTTGCAGAGGCGAAAAGGCCCGTCATCTACGCCGGAGGCGGCGTAATACTCTCCAACGCGGCCCCGGAGCTTGCCCAGTTCGCCAGAAAGCTGAACATACCCGTCACCATGACCCTCATGGGCCTCGGCGGCTTTCCGGGCTCCGACCCCTTAAGCCTCGGCATGCTCGGCATGCACGGGACCTTCTACGCCAACATGGCCGTGACCGAGTGCGACCTTTTGATAGCCGTCGGCGCGCGCTTTGACGACCGCGTAACCGGCAAGGTCAGCGAGTTCGCACCCAAGGCCAAGCGCATACACATCGACATCGACCCCACCTCCATCTCCAAGAACGTGAAGGTCGACATCCCGATAGTCGGCGACATAAAGCGCGTGCTGGCCAAGGCCCTTGAGGAGCTCGGCGAGGTAAAGGCTGGCGAGAGGGAGACTCTCATGGCCCCCTGGCTCGGCGAGATAGCCGCCTGGAAGCGCGAGCGCCCGATGAGCTACGAGAAAACCCATGAGATAAAGCCACAGTACGTCATCGAGACGATACGCGAAGTGACCGGCGGCGACTGCATAATCTCCACCGAGGTGGGGCAAAACCAGATGTGGGCCGCGCAGTTCTTCACCCTGGACGAGCCGCGCAGGTGGCTCACCTCCGGCGGCCTCGGCACGATGGGCTACGGCTTTCCGGCGGCTATGGGGGCGCAGGCGGCCTTCCCCGACAAGCACGTAATCGACATCGC
>SRXB01000516.1 GCA_009724975.1 bacterium
GACGGGACCGGCGTCTACTACGGCCAGATAGTCAACATACTCATCCCAAGAGATCCAAACGACAAGCAGTACACCACCCGCGTCAAGGGAACCGTCATCGAGGGCGGCGCCAAGATGACCTACACCAATATCGGCAACCTCCTGAAGGTGAACGATACAGTGGTTATCACCGACCTCAACTACAATTACAGGGGCGGCTACGTCATCAGCGAAATAGTCGACGCAAACACCGTAGCCTTCTACTCACCCATCCCCATCGCCAAGGACGGCTACGCCACCCTCGCCCTGGAATTTTTCGCGGGCAACAACGACAAGGGCGGCGTCTTCCAGGGCAACCTCGGCGGCAGCTTCAGCGCCACCGAAAACGGCGTCGCGGTTGCAGAGAACGAATACCCGGGCGAATATAACAACTGCTCAAGGGATAGCGATGGCGAGCCGATAATGAGCGCCCACATCTTCGAGCACGTCATCGTCTGGGCCGAGACCGAAGGCAAGGAGATCGGCGACGCCAGCCTCTTCCGCTTCTCCGGCGTTGCCCCGATAAACATAATTATTGACGGCCCGACCAAGTTGCCCGCTGGTAGCTCCGCGATGTATTCGGTCTGGGTCACCGACTCGGCCATGCCCACACATTACAACGTCTCCTTCGCTACAATCGCGGCCTCCGCCGGTCTTGGCGAACTACTCATGATAAACGGCACGGATGAGAACATGTATCTTTTCACCGATGTTTTCGCTTCCGGCACCGGCCCCTCCTACTATCCGGACCTTGTCACCCGTTCCTGGTGGGGAGCGAGCTGCGGCGGCACCGCCTCCTTCGTCTTCCATAAAACCGCTTCGGGCGACGCGGAAATTTCGGTCTGGTCGCTGGGCTACAAGAGCAAGATAACCGTCAAGGACCCGTAAGCCGAACACCTCAACTCTTTGCGAAATTGGCGGCGCCGGCGTAAAAACCGGCGTCGCTTTTCATAAGGCCAAAGCCTTCGGAGACAACGGACTTGAAGATACTCGTAATCCACGGTCCCAACCTCAACATGCTGGGAACCCGCGAGCCCGG
>SRXB01000517.1 GCA_009724975.1 bacterium
CTATAAAAACCAGCCGCGCCAAAGGCAGGAACCCAAAGCCGATTCGGCTTTCGGCTCGCTTCTGGCGCAGGCGCTCGGCAAAAAAACATAGCCCGTGACCATTGCGGGCGCAAAGGGCATAAATTTGTTGAATATGCCGCGCGATTGGCACAAAATCCAAAGGTGACGCAGGGAAACGCTTGGGGAATCGGTCATGACGACGGCTAATCAGCAAAACGAAAATCCAGAAAAAAATCTCATGGCCGACGTGGTTACAACCCTTTGCGGCCTCATCGAGCTTCGCGACACCCACCACTCGCGCCACATCGAGCGCGTAGCCTCCTTCTGCGGGATTCTCGCCTCAAGCCTGCGGTCGGGCCCTTACTCAAATCAGATTGATGACGAGTTCGTGGACTCCATTCCCCTGGCCAGCGCGCTCCACGACATCGGAAAATCGCAGATACCCTCCTACATACTGATGAAACCAGCCGCCCTCTCCCCCGATGAAAGGGAGATACTCTCTTCGCACACGACCATGGGCGCGGCAATACTCTCCAACATACTATGGAAACACCCGTCCAGCCGGTTCCTCAGAATGGCAAGGGAGATAGCGCTGAGCCACCACGAGCGGTGGGACGGGAGCGGCTACCCCGAGGGGCTCGGTGGCGAGGAGATACCGCTGGCCGCCAGAATAACGGCGGTGGCAAATATTTACGACGTCATGCGCTCCGCGCAGGTTTATAAGCCCGCCATTCCCCATAAAGAGACGCTTTTGGCGATCTCGGGCGATTTTAAAAACCGCTACGACCCTGAAATCGTGAGATTTTTTCTTCAGATCGCCGACGAGGTGGAAAAAATCTACGATAGTTTCGAGGGCTGAGCCGCGGTTTCGGCTCAATCCGCGTCGGATATCCTGCCGTCCTGCGACAATACTACCGCTATCGGGCGAGTCCTCTCAAAGTGAGCGAAGATTATCATCATTATCACCGTCAGCGGCACGCACAGGAACATCCCCGTCACCCCCCAGAGTTTCCCCCAGAGCGCCAGCGAGACAATAACCACCAGCGGGCTT
>SRXB01000518.1 GCA_009724975.1 bacterium
ACCGCCTCGCGCTCTTTTCTGGCCTTTGAGTCCTCGGGGCCGGCCTCCTGCCTGGGCAGCTCGACTCCCGCCTTCTTTGCCAGCTCCTCGGCGGCCTCGCGGAAAGAGCGTCCCTCCATCTCCATCAAAAAGGTGAAGATGTTGCCGCCCTTGCCGCAGCCGAAGCATTTATAGGTGCCCCTCTCCTCGTTCACGGTGAAAGAGGGGGTTTTCTCGCCGTGGAAAGGGCAAAGGCCCTTCCACGCCTTTCCCGCCTTTTTCAGGGAGACGTGCGCGCCGACCACTTCGACCACCGAAACGCGGTCCCTTATGGTCTGGAGGATGTCATCGCTTATCAGCATCGCGCTTTCCCGAAAAGGAGGCTAAATAATCTCTACCCAGGTGACGGCCTCGTTGCCCTCTTCAGTTTGCAGGCGGCGGATTTTGGGGCTTGAATCCACCTTTTCCCGTATCGCCCGCCTGAGGGCGCCGGTCCCGAAACCGTGAACGACGCGGAAGCGGTCTATACCAGAGACAATCGCCTTGCTGAGCGCCTTGTCGAAAGCCTCAAGGGCATCTTCCACCGTCATTCCAATTACCACGACCTCGGGGTCGCCCCTTTGCGCCTCCACCTTTACTTTCGCGGTCGAAACCGTGGGTTTTTTGGGGCGCTGAGAACCACCGGCGGGCATGAAAAGGTCTTCCACGGCCACCGTCAGCTTCATGGGTCCGGCGGAGACGCGCACCTTGCCGCCGGAGACAGGGGCGTCTATCGTTCCGTTCTTGCCCAGCGACTTGATGAAGACTATCGCGCCGACGCCAAGGTCCTTGGGCGGCTTTTGACCTCCGAGATCGCTTTCGGTTTTCGGGAATTTGCGTTCGGCCAGCTTGGCGGCCCCGTCAATGGCCTCTTGCGCGTCCCTTTGCCTGCTTCTTCCCTCGGCGAAATCCTTGAGGGCGGCGGAAAGCTCCTCGCGCATCTTGCGGATAAGGGCCATAGCCTCGCCCCGCGCCTCGCTCATCGCCCCCAGCCGCTCCTTGCGGGCAAGGTCGGTAATCTCCTTTTGCGC
>SRXB01000183.1 GCA_009724975.1 bacterium
CGGATGGCCGAGCACACCTGGGAACTTAGGGAGATGTACTCGGACTACTTTTTCCTCGACGAGAACTGCTCTTACAACATCCTTTTCCTGCTGGAGGTGGCCAGGCCCGGGGTTTCGCTCACCGGCGGCTACGGCGGCTGGGTAATACCGCTGGACACCTTAAAAGACGTAATCGACCAAAACCTCGTGGCCGATTCCTCATTCCGCCCCTCCCCCGCGAGGAAAATCGAAAGCGCCGCAAGGGTTCTCTCTCCGGAGGCTATCCGTATGGCGAAGGAGCTGTCGGAGCCTCAGGCGGATACCTCGGCCATCTCAAAATACGACCTGCCGCCCGAGCAAAAGGCGCTGGCCCTTGAGGTCGCCGCCGATTTCACCCAACGGGACTACCTGAACCACAAAATCGAGCTTGGGGCCTACAAAAAGAAGCTCTTCGAACTAACCACCCAAAGGAGCAGGCTGGGGAGGGTGGAAGAAAAGCGTGAGGCCGACCCGATTCCGATGGCGCCCCAGCTGGCCCACGACTCGGCGAGGGTGAAAATCGGCTGGGGCAACGAAGGCGGCGAGGGTTTCGGCGAGATTTCCCTGAGGAGCGCCTATCACGACCTCTCCGACCCTTCGGCTGGCTTTCCCGAGGGCGCGCAGATCCAGTTCCCCTGGATAACGGGGCGATACCGGGCCCGCGAGAGGGAGGCCAAAATCCAGGAGATAGGGGTTTTGGACATTCTTTCGATAAGCGCGATAGGCGAGTTTTTTACCCCCATCTCATGGCGGGTGAAGACAGGGGCCGCAAGAAGGCTCGTGGCCGGAAGCGGAAGCGAACTGGCCCCATATTTCGAGGGCGGCGGCGGGGCGGCGCTTGGGTTTTCACGCGAGCGGGGGCTTTTGTGGGTGATGACCGAGGGCCGGTTGTATCGGGAGGGGGACGGGGGCTTTCGCGCGGGCTTTGGCGGCGAGGTCGGCTTTCTCTTCAACGAGTCGCCTTCGCTTAAGACGGTGGCGCTCGCTCGTGGTTTGTACTATCCCGACTTCAAGGAGAACCCCGACCTGGAACTTGGCGCGGTACAGTCGCTTACCCTCTCCCGAAACCTCGGCGCGTCCCTCTCTTTCCTCAGGAAGGGTCAGGTGGGGCTCTTCTCCAACGAAACCCTCTTCTCTCTTAGCTATTTCTTCTAGTTTTTTCCCAAAGGGCGATTGACACCGCCGCTCAGCGACTTATCTTTACCCGTCACAAGCAAAGGCGGCGGGCGAGATGAACGAATCCGAAAACGAAGACCAAAAATTGAGCACCCCCGAAGTTTTGGGGTGGGAAGAGGCCGCCAGCGCGGGGAAATCGCGCGGGAACCTCTGGTCGCTGGTCCTCAGCGCGAGGGGGATACCCCACAAGCTTCGAAGATTCGGCGATTTCACCTCCATCTACGTCCTTCCGCCCTACAGCGAGAGCGCAAAGCGCGAAATAGAGCTTTTCGAGGAGGAAAACCTCCAATGGCCGCCAAGGGAAGAGGCTTTGCCGAGGCCCGCCGGAGGCGGAGTCCTCCTTTCCGGCGCGCTGATGGCGTCGCTGGCTTTCTTTCACGATCTCACCACCCGCCCGCATTTTTCCATAGCAAAGGAGATAGGCAAGGCAAGCTCGGCCAAGATGCTCTGGTACGGACAATGGTGGCGCGCCGTTACGGCGCTCACCCTCCACGGGGATTCCAGCCACCTTTTGGCCAACCTCGTTGCGGGATTTTTCTTCCTCGCCTGGTTCATGCGCGAGGCGGGCTGGGGCGCGGGCCTTTTATTCATGATAGTGGCCGGAGCCGCCGGAAACGCGGCCAACGCGTGGTACTCCGGCGTCCCCCACTCCTCGGTCGGCCTCTCCACCGCCCTCTTCGCCCTCATAGGCGGCCTTAGCGCCTTCGGCGTCGTCGCGCGAGGCGGGGTTCCGTGGCGAAAATGGCTAATTCCCATCGGAGGAGGCGTAGCCCTCCTCTCGCTCATGGGCGGCCCGGGCGAGATGGTCGATTTTCCCGCCCACATATTCGGATTTATCTGCGGTTTCGCGCTTGGTTTGCCCGTGGCCCGTTTCCTAGCGGGGAAACCTGCCCGCAACCTGCCCTTGCAGACGCTTTTCTTCTTCTCCGCCGTCGGGGTCGTCGCTCTTTGCTGGTTTCTCGCCTTTCGGGCGGGGTGATTTTCACTTCTCTTCCTGCTATCATCGTCGGTGAACTCCAAAAGGGATTGACGATGAAAAAATCGCCTCTAATCTCATTCGCGCTGACCTTCTTTCTTTGCGCCCGCGCCTTCGCGGGGGCGGCGCAGGATTTCGCCTCGGGGCAAAGGGCGCTTTCGGAGGGCGATTTTCTGGCGGCTAAAAAGGGGTTCGACTCGGCGCTCGCCGCCGACCCCTCGCTCAGCTTAAAAATCGGCGATGAATGGATGAAAGCGGCGCAAAAGTCGGTTGCGGGCGGCGACTACATAGGGGCCGCCGGCCTTTACGCCTGGGCTGGGGCGCTCGACCCGAAGCTGGCCCAAAAAGCGGGCGAGGAGCTTTTGGCCGCCGCCGACGCGATGAAGGACGAAGAGCAAAGGGCAAGAGTGGTTCACGGCGCAATCGGTTGGGTGGGGGCTCAGCGGGTAGCCGACGCCACCGCCAGGTGGAGGGCTAAAATCTGGGGCGAGCCGACAAAAGTTTTGCTTGAGACCGACGGCTGGGCCGTCTTCGGCGAGGTTGGCGTGGGCGACAGACTCGTATATGTGGCCCCCGCCATCCTGACACAGAGAAACGGCGAACTTATCCGCCTTTTGCCAGCCTCCGCCGACCGCACCTTCGAGCTTTTATTCGATTCCCCAAGAGCCCCGCTGAAGCTTAAGAAGAAAGACGAGCCCCAGACCGCCTACATCTGGGTCTTTCCGGCCCGCTAGGGCCTTTTCGGAGCGCGACATGAAACTTACGGCGGCGCTTTTCGCCCTTTTATTCCTTTTGGCGGGCTTTTCGACGGCTGGTGAGGAGCTTTCGCCCCCCACCTCCCACGACCTTGGCGTCGAGATCTTTCCCCAAAGCCGCTCCCTGAAGGCCGTTGACAAGATAACCTTGCCGCGCGCAGTCGAAGAAGCGGTCTTCTCCCTTCACAGGGGCCTTTCGCCGAAATCGCCCGACGCGCAGCTCTCGGCGGTGAATCCCGAAGGAGGGAAATTCCTTCCCGAATGGCTGGAACTTTGGAAAGTCAGCCTAAAAAATGGCCAGAAGACCTTTACCCTGGAGTATGGCGGCGAGATTTACCACGAGCTTGAGGCGGTGGGAAAAGAGTACGCGCGCGGCTTCATGGCCACCCCCGGAATAATATCGCCCGAGGGGGCGGTCTTGTCCTCAGAGTCCGCCTGGTTCGCCCGCTTCGAGGGAGAAGGGCTCACGATATTCGACCTTAGGGTTAAATTGCCCGATGGTTGGGACGCCGTGAGCCAGGGGGAGAGGGTCGGCGCCTCCGGGGGGGAGGTTCATCTCAGCTCAAAAAAGCCGCAGGACGACATCTGGCTCGTTTGCGCTCCCTTTCACCGTTACGAGGAGAAGGTGTCGGAGGTGACCGCCGAGGCCTACCTGCGTACTCCGGACAAGGCGCTGGCCCAAAAGTTC
Organism: bacterium; assembly: GCA_009724975.1. Taxonomy (GTDB): domain Bacteria; phylum Desulfobacterota; class Deferrisomatia; order Deferrisomatales; family BM512; genus SCTA01. The sequence goes on from SRXB01000183.1 coordinate 3,614, forward strand.
CTGACCGCCACCGCCCAGTACGTTAAGATGTATTCCTCGCTTATAGGTCCCTATCCCTTCACTAAGTTCGCCCTCGTAGAGAATTTCTGGGAAACAGGCTACGGCATGCCTGCTTTTACCCTCCTGGGCCCCAAGGTGATGCGCTTCCCCTTTCTCCTGCGCACCTCCTATCCGCACGAAATTCTGCACAACTGGTGGGGAAATTCGGTTTACGTCGATTACTCCAAGGGGAACTGGTCCGAAGGGCTCACCGCCTATCTCGCCGACCACCTGATGCGGGAGGAGGCGGGGCAGGGACACGAATACCGCGAATCGACCCTGCAAAAATACGCCGATTACGTAGCCCAGAAGGCCGACGGCCCGCTCAGGGGGTTCGTCTCGCGCCATGGCTCGGCTTCCGAGGCTCTGGGCTACGGCAAGTCGCTCATGGTTTTCAACATGCTGCGCCTTGAGATGGGCGATGTTCTTTTCAAAAAAGGGCTGGCGGAGTTTTACGTGGCAAACCTTTGGAAAAGCGCCTCGTGGGACGACCTCAAGAGCGCTTTCGAGCGCGTTTCGGAGCGCGAGCTGGGGTGGTTTTTCGACCAATGGGTGAAAAGGACCGGCGCTGTGGCGCTCAAGGTCGAAAACGTTAGGGAGGGCGAGGGCGAGCTCTTTGCAACCCTCCTCCAAATCCAGGAAGGAGAGCCTTACAGGGTAAAAGTTCCGGTTTTGGTGACCTGCGAGGGTGGAAGAACGGTTTGGGAGAGCCTTGAGATGACCGGCAAGAGCCTCGATTTCACCCTAAAGCTTCCGGCAAAGCCCCTGCGCCTCGACATCGACCCTGAATTCGACCTCTTTCGCCTCCAGGACCGCAACGAGATTCCACCGGCCCTTTCAGGCGTCTTCGGCTCAAAAGAGATATTGGTGGTTTTGCCCTCGAAGGCTTCGAAAGAGCTTTTTGAGGGGTACGGCAGGCTGGCGAAAAACTGGCAGTCCTCCGGCGAGGCGCTGGT
>SRXB01000013.1 GCA_009724975.1 bacterium
AAAAGGCTCCTTCGGGGGCCTTTTTCATTTCAGGAGGAAGGGAAGGGAGTAGATGGCGAAATTTCCGGCGGCGTGGACCAGAAGAGGAGCCATTACGCTCCCCGAATATTCGTAGGCAAGCGAGAAGATTACCCCGCCCGCAAGCTGGGCCAGCGGCAGGGAGCCGGTGGCGTAGTGGAGGAGCGCGAAAATCGCGGAGGTGATTATTAGCGAGGGCCACAGACCCAGCTTTTTCCGCATAGAGCCGAATAGATAGACCCGAAAGAGGAATTCCTCGTAAAGCGGCCCCACGAAAACAGCCGCCAGCATCAGGGGGCCAAAGGCTTCGGTGGGGCCGAGCGACGCCATCCGCCCCAAAAAACTTGCCTTGTAATAAAGCTGGAAAAACAACTCAAGCCCCGCCGCAAGAGCCGCGCAAAAAACAGTGGCCATCGCTCCGTAATAAAAGCCCGCCTTCAGCCCCTCGCGCCCAAGTCCAAGCTCTTTAGCCCCACGCCCCCTGAATTTCCAGAGGGAGAGAAGGATAATTATCTGGATGGAGCGGATTGTTGCCGTGGCGATGAGCTTTTCGCCGAAAGAGAGGCCTGGGCCGGAGGCAAAGAGAAGAGCCGCGCCAAGCTCAAGGCAGTAACAGATGAAAACCGCGATGGCCGCCTCCCAGAGGGGAGGCGAGAAGGGCCTTTGGCCGCTTTTAATCATATTCACGGCCCTTTTTTGGCCCACCAGGCCCTGTCTTTTACATACCAATCCTCATTCCCGCGCAAAATCTCCTCAAGGCGGGCCGCCGCTTTTTGCGACCCCGAGCCTCCCAGCGAGAGCGCAGCGCTGTAACGGACATTAAGGATGGAATCAAAGGTCGCGCCGATAAGCTCATTTTCAAGCTCGACAGGAAAGCGGGCCGCGCCGCGCGCCGCGTAGAGCCTAAGAACTGGGTCGGGCGAGGAAAAGGCTATTTTTAGCTCCTCTTGCCCAAGTTCGCGCTCAAGTTTTAGGTATTTTGCGTTGTCCATGAGCCCCAGCGCGAGTAAAACGCCGCAAAACGCGGCGTAATAGGCGAAGCGGAAGATTTTGTTCGAGGAAAAGAGGGCTTTGCCCGTGTAATAAAAGATTCCGAAGACGCAAAGGGGGAATCCGCCGACCAAAAGCGCCAGCATCGCGTTGCGGGCGGGCCTGACCTTGTCCGAGGCGGCTGAAAGTTCCTTAATGGCCTCTTTTTGTGCCTCGGCCCCCTCCGGCCACTTCACGAAAACGCCGCCTCTGGCGAGGAAAGCCGCGCCCTCCCTCTTTTCGATCTTTAGGTCGACCCCTTTTTCGCCGTTTACTGTCAAAAAGCCCAGCGAAAGAAGCTCGGTAGAGATTTTTGAGTGCTCCTGCCTGCTAAAGCCGTTTGTGTAGCCAGCCAGCGGCTGGCTTAGGCCGATGAGGGGCTTTATTGACTCTGCCGGATAGAGGGTCCAGCGGTAATAAAAGTCGGAGACGGCGCGAAGGGCGGGCGCTCTTACCATAGCGTTTCGCACCGTTATGAAGCCGCCGGAGTCCGAGAGTAAAATCGGGGAAAAGGAGAGCGCCGCGATTAGAAGCGCGGCGAGCGGTTCGATTATCTCTTTGCCCTTGAGTTTTTCTCCGGCCATCCCAAGGCTGGTGGCGGTGAAGAATATCGCCGCCAGAGCAAGCGCCAAAAGTATGTCGCCCAAGAGAAGGGCCCAGACGGAAGGGGCAAAGGAGGCCAAAGAGAGAATCTTTCGGGCTTTATCGCCGAAAAACCTCAAGAAAGAGCCGTAAAAGAATCCCAGCGCCGCCGCCCCCGCGCCAAGGGCGATGGCGAAGAAAAGCGCGCCGAAAAGCGCGGGGTTGAGGGAGGCTAGGGTGTCGAAATGGCCTTCGCCGGGTAGGGGAATCTGGCCGGAATCTTTCAGCGCCAGATTTTTCTCCAAAAGGTGCGCCGCGCTCTCCCTTACCCTGATGAAGCCGAAAAGGTAGGCCGCGCAAAACCCCGCCAGTAGCGAGAGCGCGAAGGGGCGTACGCGCTTCATTTGCCGTCGATTAGGTGCTTGCCCATCTCGTGGGCTCTTTGGAGGAGGGCTGGGTCTTTTTTCGCCATGGCGGGTTTTTCAAGGCCCGCCGCGACTAGAAAATGCGGCTTGAAGCCGTAGCCGGAGAAAATTTTCTCCATTTGCCTCAGCGGAGCCTCGTAGGCTTCGGGGTCGGGGTGGCCCTGAGCAATTATAAAGAGGAGGCGCCTCCCCTCTTTCATGCGCAGATTCCTCTCCTTGTCGCGAAAGCTGTACCAGCGGTCTATGAAAGATTTGAAGATGCCGGAAACGTGGCCGTAATAGACTGGGGCGGCAAGGATTACGATATCCGCTTTGCGCACCGCGTCAAGGACGGGTATGAGTTCGTCGTCCATGATGCACTTGCCCGCGCCGGAGCGACAGGCCACGCAGCCGATGCACCCGCGAAAGGCAAGCCTTGAGAGGTCTATTTTAGTTATTTCGGCTTTTGGGAAGGGCTTTAAGGCCTCTTCCATCAAAGCCGCCGAGTTGGAATTCACCCTTCCGCTCGCCGAAATCGCCACTATCATCTTTTCCATCCGTTTTTGCTGTTGGAATCCTTATTTATTTAAAACTAACATATCCGGACTGAATTTTCATTGTCTTTGGATGAAAAGGATAAAGATGAGCCGCGCCGACGTTAACCTCGTTCCGTACCGCGATTTTGATTACCCGCTTTTGACTGGCGGCGAGAGGGTGGGCGTCTGGCCCAGGGGCCTTTCGCATTTTAGGGTCGAGGAGGTCCCCCTCTACCCTTTTTCGGGCGAGGGGGAGCACGCTTTGCTGAGGGTGGAGAAGCGCGATATCTCGACCCGCGACCTTTCCATGGCGGTGGCTTCCATCCTGGGCGTCCCCGGCGCGGGTGTTGGGTACGCGGGAATGAAGGACAAGGACGCCGTGGCGGTCCAGTGGTTTTCGGTTACCGCCTGTCCGAGCGAAAAAGCCCAAAGGGCGTTCGAGGAAGCCGGGGCCAGGGTTTTGGAGTCCACCCGCCACCAGAACAAGCTTCGCCTCGGCCACCTTGCGGCCAACCGCTTCACGGTGAACCTGGTCGGAGGTGACGAAACCCTTGCAGTAGAGAAACTTTTGCTCCTCGCCAAAAGCGGCGCGCCTAATTTTTACGGCCCTCAGCGGTTCGGGGCCGACGGCGACAACGCCCAAAACGCCCTCGGGCTCATAAAATCGGGAAAAATCAGGAGGCTCGGCAGGTGGAAGCGCGACCTTCTGCTCTCGGCCCTCCAGTCTCTTCTCTTTAACGAGATACTTGCCCGCAGGATGGAAGCGGGGATTCTTTTCACCGCCCTTACGGGCGACGTGATGAAAAAAGAGGATAGCGGCGGAATTTTCGTCTGCGAAGATGCGGCCGCCGACCAGCTTCGCGTAGATTCCTTCGCCATCTCTCCCACGGGGGCGATTTTCGGGCGCAAGATGAGAGAGCCCTCGGGCTCCGTGAAGGAGACCGAGGAGGCGGTTTTGGCAGATTTTTGCATAGGGAGGGAGGTTTTCGCGGGCGAGGAGGGGTCGAGGAGGGAGCTTCGTGCCCCGGTGGCTTTCCACCACGCGCTAAAAACCCCCGAAGGGGTCGAGCTTTGCTTCTCTTGCCCGCCGGGGGTCTTCGCCACTTCGATAATAAGGGAGGTCGCCGCCTCGGGCGCGGCCAGGGTTTAGTCTCGCCCTTATCTTTGCTCTTTGTGGCACATGTAGCACTTTACGTGGTCGCTCTTGAGGTTTCCGGCGGAGTCGATGTGGTCGGCCTTCATCTTCGGGCCTTCCGCGCCGCTTTGGTGGCAGGTGGGGCAGTTCTGGTATTCGCGCGGGTTTTCGTGAGTCTTGTCGCGGGGGGTCTTTTTGGTGGTTTCCGGCGGAGCCTTGAGCAAAACTATGAGTATGACCGCACAAAGCACGACAAAGCCGATGTTCATCAATTTCTTGTTCATTCAATCCCTCGAAAAATAAATCAATCGGACTGGAGCTTTTTCCACTGGTTGGCGAAGCGCTCCAGGCGGGAGACTACCTTGGCGTTGATTGTGCCCTCGGGGTAATCGCCGAATTCGTTGGGCTCGCCCGCCTTCATCCCCGTCAGGATCTCAAGCCCCTCATCGACGGTTGACACAGTATATATGTGAAAGAGCCTCTCTGAAACAGCTTTTACCACCTCTTCGTCTAGCATGAGGTTTTGCGCGTTGGAAGCGGGAATGACAACCCCCTGCTTTCCTGTCAGCCCCTTCATCTTGCAGGTGTTGTAGAACCCTTCGATTTTGAGGTTCACCCCGCCTATCGACTGTATCTGCCCGAGCTGGTTCACCGAGCCGGTTACGGCGAGGTCCTGCCTTAGCGGGATATCGGTTATGGCGGAGATGAGCGCGTATAGCTCGGTGGAGGAGGCGCTGTCGCCGTCCACCCCGCCGTAGGATTGCTCGAAACATATAGACGCGCCGAAGGTCAGGGGGGTTCGCTGGGCGTAGCGGGCCCCGAAGAAGCCCTGCAATATCAAAACCCCCTTGTTGTGGGTGTGGCCGCCGAGTTCGGCCTCGCGCTCGATGTTGACAACCCCCTCCTTGCCGAGGAAAACGCGCGCGGTGACGCGGGAGGGCTTGCCGAATGCGTAATCGCCCATGTCGTAGACGGAGAGGCCGTTTAGCTGACCCACCTCGGAACTCTCCACATCGATCAGTATCGAGCCGTCCTTTATCATCGAGCCTATGTACTGCTCGTGGTAGTCGTTGCGGAACTTAAGCTCTTTTTGGGCCTTTTTGACGTCTTCGGCGTCCACCGCCTTTTTGCCCGCCTTTTTGGCCCAGTGGCCCGATTCACGAACGAGGTCGCAAAGGTCCAGAAACTGGGTGTCGAGCTTTTTCTGGTGCTCGGCGAGCCTCATCCCTTCCTCTATCACGTACGCCACCGCGTCCGCGCCGAAGGGCAAAAGCCCTTCGCGCTCGCACTGGCTGGCGACGAGGATGGCGTAGCTTAGGCGGTTTTCGTCGGTGTCCTCCATCTCCTGAGCGAATTCGCCCTTGACCTTGAAGAGCTTCCTGAAATCCTCGTCGTATTGCTGGAGGAGGTAGAAAATCCAGGGCGTTCCCATGAGGATGACCTTGGCCGAAGCGGCTATGGGCTCGGGACGAAGGGTGGAGGTGGCTATCATGCGGTATTGCTCGCCTATCTCCTCCATCCTGATTACCTGGTCTTTCAAAATCCGCTTCATGCCCTCGTAGGCGAAGGGGTTGAGGAGAAGTTCGCGGGCGTTCAGGACGAGAGCCCCGCCGTTGGCGCGGTGGAAGGCCCCCGCCTTTATCGCGGAGAAATCGGTGAAGAAGGCGCCGTACTGGGCGCGGTATTCTATACGTCCCACTATGTTGTGGTAGGTGGGGTTGGACTCTATGACCAGCGGGGCGTGCGAAAGTTCCTTGTTATTGACGAGGAGGTTCACGCGGTAACGCTTGATGGTGTCTCCCACGCCGTCGGAGTGGGGGAGGAAGGGCAGCGGAAAGGGAGCGCCCTCGCGCCCGTCGGCGCGGAACTTGTCGATTTTTTCCAGAACGTCTTTTTTAAGCGCCTCAAGGTAGTCAGTCACCTTGGGGTAAGCGCCGAATTCCTCAAAAAGTGATTCAAGCTCGTGGCCCACCGCGTTCATCGCGCATTTTTGGTCCAGCTCCTCGACCAGCGCCTGGGTGTTTTTTTCAGTCTCCCTCACGGCGCGTATCGTCTCTCGAAGTTTTCCCTGCAATATCTCGCGGGATTTGGCGATTGTCTCTTTTTCATCGGGGGAGAGGTTGTCGAAATCCTCGGGGCTGAGCGGTTCGCCGTCTTTCGAATAGATGAGGGTTATGCCGTCGGAGCTTTTCTGGACGAGAAAGTTGTGGCCGTTAGCCAGCTCTTCCAGCTCGGCGAAGAGGTCGTTCTTCTCCTCCTGGTTTTTCCTCAGGATATCTGCCTTGTCGCGTGCGTATTGCTCGTTTGAGAAGGCTTTGGGTATCTCCTCGATGAGCCTGCCGACCAGGCGGGCCACGCCGTCGCGCAGTTTTTCGCCCGTCCCGGCGGGGAGGGAGATTGCCAGAGGCATCTCCTCGTTCTCGAAGTTGTAGACGTAAAGCCAGTCGGGGGGGACGGGCCAGTCTTTGACGTAATTTTCCACCACGCCTATCGCGGTGGTGTGTTTTCCCGCCCCCGGGGGGCCGAGGAGAAAGATGTTGTAGCCGTGGCTCTCTATCTCAAGGGCGAAACTTAGCGCCGAGACTGCGCGCTCCTGCCCCAGCGGAACCATCTTGGAGGGCAGTTCGTCTGTCTTTGCGAAGGGGAGGGACGAGGGGGATATTTTTTTCCGGAGTTCTTCCGGCGTAAGCGGCTTTGCCATCTTGCCTCCTTGGTTTGATAAGTATTTTACATCCTTGGCCCTTTATTTCAAAGGACGATGACCGCCCGTGGCCTTTTGTGGTACTCTTTGGCCCCATGAGCGACAAGTCGACCAACGCAAAGAGGCTTTACGAGATACGCGGCATAAGGGTTCCCGCCTCGCTGGATGGCGAGGGACTTTTGCCCTTTGTAGCCGAGGCCGCCCGGGTCGATTCCTCCTCCATAGAATCCTTCAGGATTTCAAAAAGGTCTCTCGACGCCCGCGGAAGGCGCGAACCGGTATGGGAATATTCCGTACAGGCGCGCTTTTTCGAGGGCAAAGAGCCAAAGGGCCCCTCGGGGGCGGCGCTTTTGGAGGAAAAGGAGTGGGTGGTCACCCCCTCGCCATCGGCGGCCTCGCTTCGCCCACTGGTGGTCGGCGCTGGGCCGGGCGGGCTATTCGCGGCGCTTAGGCTTCTTGAGTATGGATTTCGCCCTGTAATACTTGAGCAGGGCAATCCCGTCGAAGAGAGAGCCAAGGATGTCGCCGCCTACTGGCGAAGCGGCGAGGCCAACCCGTGCTCCAACGTGCAGTTCGGCGAGGGGGGCGCTGGGGCTTATTCCGACGGAAAGCTCACCACACGCATAAAGGATTTCCGCAAGGAATGGGTCTTGGGGAGGCTGGCCGACGCGGGCGGAGGCGAAAGCGTACTTTATGAGGTCAAACCGCACCTCGGCACCGACAGGCTTAGGGGAGTAATCAGGAATATCCGCCAAAAGCTACTTCTCGGCGGGGCCGAAATACGCTTCGGGACGAAGGTTGAGGGGCTTTTCTCGGAGGAGGGGCGCGTTTTAGGCATTGCCCTTGCCGATGGGGAGTTTTTAAGGGGCGATGCGGTCTTTCTGGCCGCCGGACACAGTTGCAGGGACCTTTACTCCGAACTTTCGCGCATTGGAGTCTCCCTTTCCGCGAAAGGTTTCGCCATCGGCCTTCGGGTCGAGGTCCCGCAAGCGCAAATAGACTTCAACCAGTATGGTAAATGGGCCTCGGAGCCCTCTTTGCCCCGCGCCGAGTTCGCCGTCAAGGGGCAAAGCGCCGACGGCAGGGGCGTTTACTCCTTTTGCATGTGCCCGGGAGGCACTGTAATCCCAGCCGGAGTAGAGAGCGGCGGGGTTGTGGTGAACGGGATGAGCGGCGCGGCCCGCTCGGGCAAAAACGCCAACGCCGCGCTGGTGGCGGAGGTCCGGCCAGAGGACTTCGGCTCCTCGCCGCTGGGTGGACTGGTTTTCCAGCGCCTGTGGGAGGAGAGGGCCTTCGAGCTGGCCGGAAAAAGGGCCTTGCCGTCGCAGTCGGTGGCCTCCTTTTTGGGCAAAAAGGGCCGAAATGGCTTTTCCTCCAATTGCCCTTGGCCTTTGGTGGAGAGTGACCTTAAGATGTGCCTGCCGGATTTCGCCGCCGCCGCCATAGTATCCGCGTTTCCGCAACTGCTGGCTCAATTGCCGCCGCTTGAGGAGGGCAGGCTCATCGGGGTGGAGACGCGCACCTCAAGCCCCGTTCGGATAGACCGCGACGGCGACGGGGAATCTCTCACCCATAAAAACCTCTATCCTGTGGGCGAGGGGGCGGGCTACGCCGGAGGGATAGTGAGCGCGGCTGTGGACGGCGCAAGGGCCGCCGACTCATGGGCGGCCAAAAACGGCGGGAATATAGTTATTAAAAAGGTTTAGGTTTGAAAAATAAAGCCATTGTTATAACTGCTGTAATTTTCTCAGCCGCCGCCTTTTGCCATGCGGCGGTTCTGGCCCCTGTCGACAAGTACGTGACCGGCTCGGGATCGGTCTGGGTTGTGACCGAATCGGCCACTGTCCCGAAAATTACCCTGGACGGCAAGGAGATTAAAGGCTCCTTCACCGAGGACGGCAAGGTGCGCCACCTAAAGATCTCTGGAATAAAAGCAGGAGCAAGCGCGCTGGATATCGACGGAGTGAGGCTCTCGCTCGCCTTTAGAAGCGGCGCTCCCGCCGGAGGCGAACCGCGCTTTCACCTTCTTGGGGTCAAAAACTGCTCCAAGTGCCACTCTTTCGGCCAAAAGGATTGCAAAGGGTGCCACGCGGGCTACGGCGCGGGCAAGCACAAGGACTCCAGATTCGCCGAAAAATGCTTTTCCTGCCACGCCGACGGCGTACCATCGACCGAGGCGATGGCCAAGGTCTGTTCGGGTTGCCACGACAAGCATTCTTTGTCAAAACACCCCAAGCTGCGCCACCCCATAACCTCCGAAAACGACCCCACGCGCCCTGGCCGGAAGATGGATTGCGCTTCCTGCCACAACCCCCACCAGCCCAGCTGTCCAAAGACCATGAACGCGGCGCAAAAGCAGGAATTTTGCAAGGAATGTCATACTACTCCATGATTTACTTCATAAGTTACCCGAGATTTCAGAAGGCGAAATGAAAAAGGGCCTAAAGAAAGAAAAAGAGGCTGAGGCGGTGGCGTTTTCCGATGAACCGGAGAACGTCACCGAGACAGTCGAAGATCTTGAAGTCGCCGAGCCGGAGATAATAGAGGAAGAATCTCTGCCCCTCTTCGACGAAGGGGAGGATTTCGCAGATCTGCCGCAACCTCCCTCGCGCGCCCTCGTGGCCTCCGACTTGGGCAGGGCCGACCCCCTCCAGCAGTATCTTGGAGAAATCGGAAAACACAAGGTGCTGACTGCGGAAGAGGAGGAAAACCTCACAACCCGCTACAAAAACCTCGGGGATGTAGAGGCGGCCTACAAGCTGGTAGTCTCAAACCTTCGGTTAGTGGTCAAAATCGCTTACGAATTTCGCAGAAACATCCACAACCTCCTCGACCTGATCCAGGAGGGCAACATAGGGCTCATGCGCGCCGTGGAAAAGTACGACCCCGACAGGGGGGTGCGGCTCAGCTCCTACGCGGCGTGGTGGATACGCGCTTATATGATCCGCCACATCCTCAACAACTGGTCGCTCGTAAAAATCGGCACCACCCAGAACCAGCGCCGCCTCTTTTTCAACCTGAAAAAGGAGAAAGAGGCGCTTGAAGCCCAGGGCTTTCGCGCCGAGCCGAAACTTTTGGCCTCGCGCCTTGGGGTAAGGGAGCAGGAGGTTGTCGAGATGCAGATGCGCATGTCCGGCTCCGACGTCTCCCTCGACGCGCCCTTGGGAGAGGAGGACGGAGCGAGCCGAATCGATTTTCTGGAGGACGAGGGGCCTTCCTCCTTCGCGCAGGTGGAAGACAGCGAATTCAATATGGTTTTGCGCGAAAAGATGATGCGGTTTAGAGAGGGGCTTTCCGAGCGCGATCGCATGATCTTCGACGAGCGCCTCCTCACCGAAGACCCCGTCACCCTGCGCGAGATAGGCGAAAGGCTGGGGGTCTCCCGCGAGAGGGTCCGCCAGATAGAAAACGACATAAAGGAAAAACTGAAGGAATTCATGCAAGCCTTTCCAGAGATTGAGGATGTCGTCACAGATGAGCCTTGAAATGGGCTGGCGTCCGACCGAAGGCGAGATACTATCGGTTTCCGAACTCCTGGGGAAGGTGCGCTCGGTGGCGGAGACCCTTTTCGCCGACATATGGGTCGAGGGCGAGATATCCGACCTCAAAATACCCTATTCGGGCCACGCCTACTTCACCGTGGGCGACGAGGGGGGCAAACTTCGCGCCGTCTGCTTCAAAAACACCCTGAGGCTCCTCGACCACCACCCCCGCGAGGGAATGGAGGTTCTGATTCGGGGTCGGCTCTCGGTATATGAGCCGAGGGGAGACCTCCAGCTCATCGCCGATTACATCTCGCCCGTGGGCGAGGGGCTCGCCCGCCTGCGGCTTGAGGAGCTAAAGAAAAAACTCAAAAGCGAAGGGCTCTTCGACCCCGAGCGAAAGCGCCCCCTTCCGCCCATGCCGAGGGCGGTTGCGGTCGTCACCTCCGCCTCCGGCGCGGCGCTTCAGGATATCCTGAAGGTTCTCAAAAGGCGCGCCCCCTGGCTCGACGTCTACATTTCGCCAACCCTTGTGCAGGGCGAAAGCGCTCCCGAGTCGCTAGTCAAGGCTCTTTTTCTCGCCAACGAGGTTGAAAAGGCCGACCTCATAATACTTGGGCGCGGCGGCGGCAGTGGGGAGGATCTATCGGCCTTCAACGACGAGGGAGTGGCGAGGGCGGTGGCCGCAAGCCGCCTGCCGGTAATCTCCGCCGTCGGCCACGAAACCGATTTCACCCTCACCGATTTTTGCGCCGACCAGCGAGCCCCCACACCCTCGGCGGCCGCCGAGCTTGCGGTGCGCGAGGGAGCCCACTGGCTCTCGGTCCTGAAACGCTCCGAGCTTTTGATGGCCGCCCACATGAGAGAGACTATTTTCGGGCTGAAAGAGCGGCTGAACGCTGCGGATCCGAAAAAATACGACCCCGAGAGGGTCATCGAGCGCCGGCGCCTTAAGGTTGACGCCCTTCTGGAGGGCGGGCTGGACTCGCTTCAGGAGCTTTTGGCCGGAGCCAGGGGCCGCCTTGGCCGCGCCGACTTGCGACTCTCTCGCCTTTCGCCGGAGACGAGAGCCGGACGGGCCGCCGCCGCGCTCTCCTCCCTCGAAGCCCGCCTTTTAGGCGAAATTTCCAGAAAGATAGATGGGCTGAAAGCAAAAAACACCCGCCTCTTCGCCTCTTTGGAGTCTTTAAACCCCGAAGCGGTACTCTCGCGAGGTTACGCGGTCGTAACCGACGCCGAGGGGAGGGTAGTCTGCGACGCCTCCACCCGAAAAGAGATGGAAAACATCTTCGTCAAACTCCAAAAAGGTTCGCTGGACTGCCGGATAACCAAAACCCGCCCCTGAATTCCCAGACACAATCCTCTTTGACAAAGAGCTTTTATGGGCTAGCTTTTAAACGGGGGGGACAAGAGGGTTACGGATGCTCGACGAAGCGGGGTATGAGAAACTTCGGCTCGACATGGTCGCCCGCCAGATAAAAGGGCGCGGCATAAACGACCCCAAAACCCTGGCGGCGCTCTCGGTGGTTCCACGCCACCTCTTCGTGCCGGAGCGCTACCGCCCGGAAAGCTACGAAGACCACCCGCTGCCCATAGGTTTTGGCCAAACCATATCGCAACCCTACATGGTGGCGCTCATGACCGCCGCTCTTGCCCTCAAGGGAAGCGAAAAGGTGCTGGAGGTGGGAACCGGCTCGGGTTACCAGGCGGCTCTCATCGCCTTCATTGGTTGCAGTGTCGTCTCCATCGAGCGAAATCCAGACCTTGCCAGAAAAGCGCGCCTAAACCTCGCAAGCGCCGGATACGGCGAAGCGGTGACCGTCATCGAAGGCGACGGCACCCTCGGCCTTCCCGCCAAAGCCCCCTTCGACGCGATTATCGTCACCGCCGGAGCGCCTAAAATCTCCGAGGAGCTGAAAGCGGAGCTGCGCGGGGATGGAGGGGTCCTGGTCATGCCGGTGGGCGGGCTAGGCCTCCAGGAGCTTTTGGTGGTGACTCGACAGGGCAGGGATTTTCACACGCAAAACCTTGGCAGTTGCCGCTTTGTCCCTCTCGTGGGGAGGGACGGCTGGTAAAAATCCTCATATTCCCGAGATAAAACTTGAAATTGCCTCTTTATGCCCGCGCTTTGCGCTGGGATAATGTGAACTTGCGTCAAATTCAGTCCCGCAGCGACGGGGACGATTGCCAAAAAAGGGCCCGAAAGCCGATGATGAACACAGTGACATACGAAGAGATAGTTGAAGGGAAGGTCACCGACCTTTATTTCGAGCGCACGCGCGAGATTTTGAAGAAGAAGGGGATAAAAAAGCGGGTGAGGGCCGAGGTGATGGCCAAAAGCCTTCCCGACGACTGGGACTGGGCGGTCTTCGCGGGCCTTGACGAGGCTTTCTCTCTCTTCAAGGAGGTAAAGGGCAGGGGAATGGACCTGAATATCCGCGCCATACCCGAGGGTTCGATCTTCCGCCCCTGGAACGCGGTCCTTGAGATAGAGGGAGACTACGCCGATTTTTGCGTCTACGAGACGGCTATTCTCGGCTTTCTCTGCCAGGCGAGCGGAATAGCCACCATGGCGGCCCGGTGCAGGCTGGCCGCCGCTGAAAAGATGCTTTTGTCCTTCGGGGGCCGAAGAATGCACCCTGCAATCTCCCCGATGATAGACCGCAGCGCCTGGATAGGCGGTTTCGACGGGGTCAGCATTGTGACCTCGGCCCAAAGGCTTGGTGTCAAGCCTTCGGGCACGATGCCGCACGGGCTGGTTTTGGTGATGGGTGACACTGTGGAGGCTACAAAAGCCTTTGCCGAGTATTTCGGCAGCCAAGCCAAGGTGATAAGCCTAATCGACACCATCGGGGACGAGAAATTCGAGGCCGTGAGGGTCGCCGATGCCCTGGGCAAGGAGCTTTTCGGAGTGCGCCTCGATACCCCCGCCAGCAGGAGGGGGGATTTCGAGCGGATAATTCGCGAGGTTAAGTGGGAGCTTTCCCTCAGGGGCCACGACAACGTGGGGATTTACGTATCGGGGGGCCTCGGCGAGTATGAAATCGCCAAGCTGATACCCTTTGTCGACGGTTTCGGCATGGGGACCTATCTCTCTTCTGGCCGCGCGATAGATTTTTCGATGGACATAGTCGAGATAGAGGGCAAGCCTATGGCCAAGCGCGGCAAGTACGCCGGAGCCAAAGACCTCTTCCACTGTCCCGAGTGTTACCTTACAAAATCGGTTCCTATGGGCAAGCGGCCTTTCGGCTACTGCGAGTGCGGCGGCAAATGGGCCAAGATGACCGAGGAGGCTATCCCGGGGAAATTCGACGTAACCGTGGAATCCGCCAGAAAGCGCGTCATGCGCGCCATAACCACCCTGCGCGCCTTGACCTAGGGCGGCAGGTGCTTTAGGATTCCATAACCTTATCTTTCTTTTTTATCGAGGGGTTTGGATGATTTCATTTGAATCGGCCCTCCAGAAGATTCTGGGGAGGCTAGAACCGATGGGGGTAGAAACGGTCGCCCTTACCGACGCGCTTGGCAGGGTCTTGGCCGAGTCGGTAAGAGCGCCGCGAAACCTTCCGCCGCAGGATAATTCGGCGATGGACGGCTATGCCTTTCGCCATGCCGATGCCGTGGAGCCCAATCCGGTGCTGACCGTAATAGACGAGTCCGCCGCGGGCAAGCGCGCACCAAAAGAGGTGGGCGAGGGGCAGGCGGTGAAGATAATGACCGGCGCGCCCCTTCCCAAGGGGGCCGATACAGTCGTCCAGCTTGAGAACGTAGTCGAGATGGATGGCGAGATAGAATTCTCGTCCATACCCAAAAAAGGGGCGAATGTCCGCTACGAGGGCGAGGATGTGCGCGAGGGTGAGGAGGTCTTGCCGCGCGGCTCCCGCATCCGTCCGGCGGAGGTAGGCATGCTGGCCTCTATGGGGCGCTCCTTTTTGAAGGTGCACCAGCGCCCGAGGGTGGCGATTCTCTCCACCGGCGACGAGATTGTAGAGATAGACGCTCGCGCCGACGGCGGCAGGATAATAAATTCCAACTCCTACGGCCTCTCGGCCCAGATTCAGGAATCCGGCGGCATCCCGATGCGCCTCGGCATAGGAAAAGACGACCGGCAGGTCCTCATAGAGATGCTCGAAAACGCCAGCGGAGCCGATATGGTGTTGACCACCGGCGGAGTCTCGATGGGAGATTACGATTACACCCGCGACCTCCTCTCGGACTGGGGGGTCGAGGTGAAATTCTGGAAAGTCGCCGTAAAGCCCGGCAAACCCCTTCTTTTCGGGATGAAGGGGAGGGTTCCGGTCTTCGGCCTTCCGGGGAACCCCGTGAGCGCGATGGTCACCTTCGAGCAGTTCGTCCGCCCCGCCCTAAGAAAGCTCCTCGGGGCGCAAAGGCTTTTTCGGCCCGTCTTCAAGGCTGTTCTGGACGAGCGCAGCGAGCCGATACGCGCCAAGGCCGACCGCCTTGAGTTCATACGTTGCCGCATCGAGAGGTACGGCACAGAGTTTCGCGTGGTTGGGGTCGGCAAGAGAAGCTCCGGCATGCTTTCAACCCTCGTGCAGGCCAACGGCCTTCTGATTTTACCAGAGGGTAAGAGCGTAATAGAGCCCGGCCAGCAGGTTGACGTGCAGGCTTACGATTACGAGTTCCTGGAGGGCCACAACCCGGGATGGTGAAAAAGCCCGCCCTTTGCCTCGTCTGCGGATACTCCAATTCCGGCAAGACGACCCTCGTGGAAAAGCTGGTGGCGGCTTTTTCGGCGCGTGGCTATCTCGTGGCCACCGCCAAGAGTCACAGGGGCGAGGTCCAGACCGACGCCCCCGGCAAGGACACCTGGCGCCACCGCAAAGCCGGAGCCATAGCCACCTTTTTCGTCACCGGAAGCGAGGTTGTTACTTTCGCCTCGAAGCCAGCCGCTTTGGAATTCTCGCCAAAAGACCTCATTAAAAACTGCCCAAAAGGCACTCATCTTCTGCTGGCCGAGGGGTTCAAGGAGGCGGAGGGTTTGCCGAGGGTAGAGGTGCTTGGCGAGGGGCAAGCGCCCGAGCTTCGGGAGGGAACCATCTGCGTGGCCGCAGCCTCGCCCGCGTCTGTCAGCGCGCCTGTGCCTGTCTTCTCTCGGGACGACGCGCAGAAAATCTGCGAGACGATAATAGAGCGCGCGATGGGGGGCGGCTGATGGAGATTTTCCTTCGCGCCTCCACCCTTGCGGAACTCTCCCCCCTTGAGGGCGGCAGTTTTAAAGGCGTTATCTTCGGCGCGGAATTTTGCCCGTTTCGGCTGCCGAAAATCAGCGAGGTAGAGGAGGCGCGCCTCATCTGCGCCGAAAACGGCCTTGCCTTCACCCTCTCCACCCCGCTTCTCCGGCAGGCGCACTTTAATTTCACCTCAAAATGGCTAAGAGAAGCCCTCAAAGAGGGCGAGGAGTGGAGCGCCAATGACTGGGGGCTGCTCTTCTGGGCAAAAAACGAGGGCTTTGAAAATCCGGTGAACGCCGGAAGGCTCCTGGGCAAGCAGAGGCGCGATTCAAGGACGGTTGAAATGGTCCGGGGGGCTTCGACGGAGGAGGCAAGGGCGCTTGGCGGCTCACTCTGGGACGAAGCGGCGGACGTTGCCCTCGCGCGGGGGCTCGGCGTGACCGGCTTTGAACTTGATTGCCTTTTGCAGGGAGCCGGGCGGCCCGCGACGGGTGAAAATTCCCGCCTCATCCTCTGCGGTCCCCACATAGCAGTCACCGTGACGCCGGCCTGCCCATGGAACGACAAGATGCTCCATTCGCCGGAAAGCTGTTCCTACCCCTGCCGCGCCTTCCCGCCCGCAATAATCACGAATTCCCAGCGGCCAGAGCCGCTTTTTTGCTCCGGCAACGCCCAGTTTCTGGATTGCGGGATGGAATTTTTCCTCTCGGAGGCAAAGAGGCTGGGGGCTTCGCGGGCGGCACTCTCCGCCGCCATTCCGGCCTGACTAATTCCCGTAGGAATATTCGAATTCGGCTATGAGGTTGAGCCGCGAGATCGTCCACTCGTCGGGGAAGGCTGGCATTTGCGCCCTTCCCACGGTGGCGACCGTTTCCTTGTCGAGGGCGGCCAGCCCCGAGGAGGCGATGACGTTGGCGGTGGCCGCGCCGGAGGGGGTGAGGGTCATGCGGACGGTGACTTTCCCGGGCTTTCCCGCCGATAAAAGGGCTTCGCGCCAGTTCCAGCTAAGATCTATGGCCGAACGGACCTTATCGAGGAATCCCCTATAGCGGGTATCGACCTCGCCTAGGCTTATCGTCACCTCGCCGCTGTTTTTCTGGGGGTCCGGGACCGATTTCAGGGGGTCGAGCTTTAGGGTCTCTTCCGCCTTCTCTCCCTTCGCCGCCTTTTTAGGAGGGGCGGGCTTTTGCTGGATGGTTTTGGTGATAGGCGCGTCTTCCATGGCGATTTCGGGCGTCGGCGCGAAGGAGAGGGC
>SRXB01000184.1 GCA_009724975.1 bacterium
CCTCGCCCAAAGCGCGCAATCAGCGCCGAAAATGCCGGCGGCCCGCATACTAACCCCGCACCCGGGCGAGGCGGCGCGCCTTTTGGGAGCAGCGGCAGGCCAGATACAGGAAAACCGCGAAAAATCGGTCCGCGAACTGGCCGAAAAATACCGTTGCGCCGTCATCCTCAAGGGAGCGTCGACGCTGGTGGCCGCGCACGGACGGGAAACGGTCCTCATCGGCGGGGGGAACCCGGGCATGGCCACCGCAGGAAGCGGCGACGTGCTGGCGGGAATCGCCGGAGCTTTCCTTGCCAGAAAAATACCCCCCTTCGAGGCCGCGCTAGCCGCCGCCTTCATCCATGCGGCCGCAGGCGACCTCGCGGCGGCGCGAACGGGAATGGAATCTCTCATCGCCTCGGACATAATCGGGGCGCTACCGGAAATTTTCTCCGGAATCGAAAGGAATGAAGATGAAAAAGGCCAGTGAGCTCATGACCAGAGAGGTTGTAACGGTCTTCCCCCAAATGGGGATAAAAGAGCTGGCGAAGCTTTTCACCGAGGAGAAGGTCGGCGGGTTTCCGGTGGTCGAGGGCGGCAAAGTGGTCGGCGTCGTCACCGAAAGCGACCTCATACATCGCGACGAGAGGCTTCACATCCCCACCTTTTTCACCATTTTCGACGCGGTTTTCCCCATAGGCGGGGAAAAGAGGCTGGAGGAGGAGCTAAAGAAAATCTCCGCCTCCACCGTCGGCGAGATTATGGATAAAAACCCGCCCTCGGTCGGCCCCGACGCCACCTTGACAGAAGTGGCGTCGCTGATGGGCGAAAAGCGGGCCGAGACGGTGCTGGTCCTCGACGGCGGCGCGCTCCTCGGCGTCATCGGAAGGCTGGACCTCATAAGGGCAATGATTTGATGGGTTTTTCCCTCTCCACGCAAAGTCCCGAGGAGACCCTCAAGGTGGGTGAAGAGCTGGGAAAGCTTGCCCAGGGCGGCCTTGTGGTGGCGCTCTCGGGCAATCTCGGCGCGGGGAAGACCCTTTTGACCAAGGGGATAGCAAAGGGTTTGGGGGTGGCGAACCACCGCTACGTTTCAAGCCCCACCTTTACCATCCACAAGCGCTACCAGGGCCGTTTGACCCTAAACCACCTCGATTTTTACCGTCTTGAGGGAGATGCGGACCCTGACGAGGTCGGGTTGGAGGAAATGCTAGGATTTGACGGGATTTGCGTGATAGAATGGCCCGACAGTTTTATGTCGCATCTCGGCGACGAGTATCTTCTCGTGAAGATATCGATACGCGGGGAGAGCGGCAGGGATTTTGAATTTTCATGGCGAGGCGAGAGAGCTTCAAAAGTCGGGGAGGGGCTCGCCCTCATCTTCGGGGTAGCTTAAGGAGAAGTTTTTCATGATTTATGATGTTGCGTTTTTGGGGGCAGGACCCGGCGGTTACGTCGGCGCGATAAGGGGCGGGCAGCTGGGCGCCAAGATTTGCGTTATCGAAGAGAAGAAGCTGGGAGGCACCTGCCTAAACACCGGCTGCATACCCTCCAAGGCCTTCTACGCGAGCGCCGAGAAGATGCTCGGCCTCTCCTCGGCGGCTGAGTTCGGCGTGCGCGCCAGGGTCGATTCCTTCGACATGGCCGCCTGCGTCTCCCGCAAGGACAAGGTCGTGGGCGATCTGGTGGGCGGGGTCAAAAAACTCCTCACCGCCAACAACGTCGACGTGGTCCACGGCGTGGGCAAGCTGGAAAACCCCGAGACGATCCGCGTCACCACCGCCGACGGCGGCAGCTTCCAGATACAGGCCCGAAACATAGTCCTCGCCACCGGTTCCAAGCCCATCGACATCCCCTCCATGAAGGTGGACGGCGACAAGATAGTTAACAGCGACCAGATATGGTCCCTGAAAAATCTCGCACCCCGCATGGCTATAATTGGCGGCGGCGTGGTGGGCTGCGAACTGGCCCACATCTTCTCCGCCCTCGGCTCCAAAGTCACCGTGATAGAATTTCTTGACCGCCTCCTTTACACCGAGGACAAGGAAGCCTCGCGCCTGGTGATGAAGACCCTAAAGGCTCGCGGAGTGGAGATTCGCGCCGGAGTAAGGGTTGAGGCGGCGGAAGCGGTCGGTTCGGAGGTGCGCGTCACCCTCGCCAGCGGCGAGGAGCTGCCCTTCGACCGCGTGGTCGTAGCCATAGGCAGGGTCCCCAGAAGCAGGGGAATCGGCCTTGAAGAGGCGGAGATAGAGCTTGACGAGAAGGGATTCGTCTCTGTCAACGACGAGATGGAAACCGAAGTACCCGGCATCTACGCCGTGGGCGACGTAGTGGGTAAATTCATGCTTGCCCACGTCGCCACCAGCGAGGCGATGGTCGCGGTCCACAACGCCCTCGGCAAAAAGTACTGGATGGATTACTCCACGGTGCCAAGGGCAACCTTCACCTGTCCCGAGGTAGCCTCCATAGGGCTTACCGAGGAGGAGATGAAAAAATCCAAGACCGACTACCGCATCGGCAGGTTCGCCTACGCCGCCAGCGGCAAGGCGGTCTGCATGGGCGAGAAGGACGGCTTCATCAAGATAGTGGCCGACGACGAGACCGGCAGGATAGTGGGGGCGACCATCGCGGGCGCCAACTCCGCCGAGCTCATCGGCCAGATAGCGGTGGCGATGCGCATGGAAGCCTCGCCCGGCGACATCGTAACCACAATCCACACCCATCCCACCCTCAGCGAGATAATCCTTGAAGCCAGCGAGGACACGATGGGTCTTTCAATCCACAAAATGGCGCGCAAAGCCCGCGCCGAAGAGGAGTAATTGCCCGATGGCCCTCGTAGTCCAAAAATACGGCGGCACCTCCGTGGGCGACACGGAGCGCATCGCCAACGTGGCCCGCAGGGTGGCCACATACCACGCAAGGGGCGACAAGGTTGTTGTAGTGGTCTCCGCCATGAGCGGCCAGACCGACTCGCTGATAAAGCTCGCCCACCAGATAACCAACCGCCCCGACGAACGCGAGATGGACGTCTTGATGTCCACCGGCGAGCAGGTGACGATAGCTCTCCTATCCATCACCCTGCGCCACATGGGTATTCCCGCCGTCTCCTTCACCGGCGCTCAGATAAAGGTCGTAACCGACTCCTCGCACATGAAGGCCCGCATATCCGACGTTGAGACCACGCGGGTAATGAAGGCGCTGGACGAGGGCAAGGTCGTAGTGGTCGCCGGTTTCCAGGGCGTCACCGCCGAGGGCGACATAACCACCCTCGGCCGCGGCGGCTCCGACACCAGCGCGGTGGCGGTGGCGGCGGCGCTGAAGGCCGACGTCTGCGAGATATACACCGATGTGGACGGCGTTTACACCACCGACCCCAACCTTTGCGACAAGGCGCGCAAGCTAAAGAAAATCTCCTACGACGAGATGCTTGAGCTGGCCAGCGTCGGGGCCAAGGTGTTGCAGATACGTTCAGTGGAATTCGCGAAAAAATACAAGGTTCCCGTCCTTGTCCGCTCGTCGTTCAACTACAACGAGGGGACCTGGGTGGTCGAGGAGGACAACAGCATGGAGCAGGTAATAGTAGCGGGCATCGCTTACGACCGCAACGAATCCAAGGTGAGCGTCAAGGGCGTTCCCGACAGGCCCGGCATAGCCGCCAGGGTCTTCGGAGCGCTGGCCGAGGAAAACATAGTGGTGGACGTAATAGTCCAGGACATAGGCGAAGGCGGGAAGGCCTCCATCACCTTCACCGTCCCCAAGACCGACCTGCCCAAGGCGCTCGACGTCATCAAACCCTGCGCCAAGGAGCTGGGAGCCGAGGAGGTCGCCTCCGACACCAACATCGCCAAGGTTTCGGTGGTGGGCGTGGGCATGAGAAGCCACGCGGGAGTAGCCTCCAAAATGTTCAACGCGCTGGCCGCCGAAGGGGTGAACATCCTCATGATCGCCACCTCCGAGATAAAGGTCTCCTGCGTAATCGAGGCCAAATACACCGAGCTTGCGGTGCGCGTTTTGCACGACGCCTTCGGGCTCGACAAAGAATAAGCTCCTGGGAGCTTTTAATTTCGCGGTCAGGCCGGGGTCAGGAGTGACCCCGAGCTTTTTTTAAGGGGCGTGTTTGATGAAAGTCAAAATTTACGACACAACCCTGAGGGACGGGACCCAGTCGGAGGATATCTCCTTTGGCGCCGAGGACAAGCTGCGCGTCGCCAGGAAGCTGGACGAGCTGGGAGTCCACTACATCGAGGGCGGCTGGCCCGGGTCAAACCCCAAGGACATCCGTTTTTTCGATCTGGCCCGAAAGGAAAAATTCAAAAAAGCGCGAATTTGCGCCTTCGGCTCAACCGCAAGGGCGGGGGTCTCCCCCTCCCGCGACGCGAACATCCAAAAGCTCCTTCGGGCGGAGGTCCCCGTAGTCACCATATTTGGCAAGAGCTGGGACCTGCACGCGAGGGAGGCCCTTCGCATCACCCTTGAAGAGAACCTTGACCTTATAGAGAAATCGGTCGCCTACCTCTCAAGGAGGGTGGACGAGGTCTTCTTCGACGCCGAGCACTTCTTCGACGGCTACAAGGCCAACCCCGAGTACGCCCTCCAAACGGTGGCCG
>SRXB01000014.1 GCA_009724975.1 bacterium
GGCGTCAACCTGATTTACGAATTCTAGCGCCGTTGGCGGCGTGGAAAGGCGATGAAAAGATGAGAACCAAAGCCATTGCGCTTTTGCTGGTTTTATTCGCGCTCTGCCCCGGCTCTTTCGCGCAGGGTTCGCCGGAAAAGGAAAAAGCCGCGAGGGACGCGGCTCAAAAATGGCTCTCGCTGGTCGATTCGGGTAAATACGCCGAAAGCTGGGAGAGCGCCGCGAGCCTCTTTAGGGGCGCGGTGCCGAAAGAGAGCTGGAACGGCGCGATAAAAGGGGTGCGCGCCCCGCTGGGTGCGGTTTCAAGCCGCGCCGAAGCCTCCTGCACCTACGCGACCACCCTTCCGGGCGCTCCCGATGGCGAATACGTGGTCTTCATCTTCAAAACCGCCTTCGCCAACAAGAAAAACGCCACCGAAACCGTGACCCCAATGCTCGACAACGACGGCAAATGGCGCGTGAGCGGTTATTACGTGAAGTGATTTTGAAATTTTTACCGATAAAAAAAGGGCGACCCTTTCGGGCCGCCCTTTTTTCATCAGTATTGCAACAACTTATTTTCCGATGGCGAGGCGAAGTCCTATGTAGTCACTGACTTCATCGGGATCGTCATTGCAGCGATAGGAGGTGCGTATGTATTGCGGGTTGTCCATCCAGCCGCCGCTTTTTGTGACCCTCTGGGTTCCCGTGGCAGGACCGGTAGGATTGATCTTGGCTTCGGCGGTGTAGTAGCCGAAATAATCTTGTGTCCACTCCCATACATTGCCGCTCATGTCGTAGAGGCCATAGGAGTTGGGCAGTTTTTGCCCGACGGGGTGGGTTATGCCGCCTGAATTAAAGGAGTACCAGGCGTACTGGCTCAAATCTGCGTCGAGATCGCTGTTGGTCCCGGCGAAATCCTGACCTGTTTCGCCCTTGGCCGCTAGTTCCCACTCAGCTTCGGTCGGCAGGCGAAAGACGGTTTCTGCGCCCGGCTTGGCGTTGAGCGCAGTGATAAAGGCTTGCGCATCGTTCCATGATACGCTATCCACCGGATTTTCGGTGCCTACTGTTGCAGATGGGTTCGACCCCATGATTGCCTGCCACTGGGATTGGGTGACCTCATATTTGCCGAGCCAGAAACCCTTGGTTATGGTAACGGCGTGGGCGGGCAGATCAATGTTGTTGTAGCTGGTTCCATGTTGGTTGCCCATTACGAAGGCCCCGGCTGGAATCCAGATAAACTCCATGCCGGTTACAGGGTCGGTATAGTCCTGCCCGCCCTCAGGGCCTTTTGAATTGTTCCCGTTGCCCCCGCAGGCGGCCAGGATGAATACAGAGGCCAGCGCGAAAAAAACACCAATGTTTTTTCTCATTTGTACGCTCCCAAAAATGAAAGCTCCGGCCGAGAGGTTTTCAGAAAATATTTTATAGATTAAGCGTACCACTACTTTATGATTCCGAACGAAATTTTGTTTAGAGCTAAAAAAAGGGCGACCCTTTAGGGGCCGCCCTTTTTTGCGTTTAGTGGTCTGGCTTACTTTTTAGCGTAGCCGATGTTCTGGAGCGCCTCCTCGATTTCCCCGAGTATCGCGGGATCGTCGATGGTGGAGGGGATGGAGTACTCCTTGCCGTCGGCGATTTTGCGCATGGTGCCGCGCAGGATTTTGCCCGAGCGGGTCTTGGGCAGGCGCTTTATGAGGCTGGCCTGTTTGAAGCAGGCTATCGCGCCTATCTGGTCGCGTATCATCTTGACCAGTTCGGGCACTATCTCTTCCTCGGTGCGGGTGACTCCGGCCTTGAGGACGAAGAGGCCTACGGGGACCTGCCCCTTGAGGTTGTCTTCGGCCCCGAAGACCGCGCATTCGGCGATGTCGGGGTGGGTGGCTATAACCTCTTCCATCGCGCCGGTGGAGAGGCGGTGGCCCGCGACGTTTATGACGTCGTCGACGCGGCCCATGATGTAGAGGTAGCCGTCTTCGTCCTTGTAGCCGCCGTCGCCGGTGAAGTAGAAGCCCGGGAAGGGATCCATGTAGGATTCCTTGAAGCGCTTGTCGTTTTTCCAGAGGGTCGGGAGGCAGGCGGGGGGCAGGGGCGTTCTTATCGCCACTATGCCTTCCTGGTTGGGGCCGAGCTCTTCGCCCTTTTCGTTGAGGATCTTGACGTCGAAGCCCGGAACCGACTTGGTGGGCGAGCCGGCCTTTATGGGAAGCTGTTCTACGCCCATGCAGTTGGCGGCTATCGCCCAGCCGGTTTCGGTCTGCCACCAGTGGTCTACCACGGGGCGCTTGAGAAGGTTGGCGGCCCAGTGGTAGGTGTCGGGGTCGAGCCTTTCGCCCGCGAGGAAGAGGTATTTGAAGTTCGAAAGGTCGTATTTGGAGATGTAGGAGCCGGTGGGGTCTTCCTTTTTGATTGCGCGGAAGGCGGTGGGCGCGGTGAAGAGCGCCTTTACGCCGTATTCGGAGATTATGCGCCAGAAAGCGCCCGGGTCGGGGGTGCCGATGGGCTTGCCTTCGTAGCAGATGGTGGTGGCGCCGATGAGCAGGGGCGCGTAGACGATGTAGGAGTGGCCCACTACCCAGCCTACGTCGGAGGCGGCCCAGAAGACCTCGCCCGGGTTGATGTCGTAGATCATCTTCATCGACTGGTAGAGCGCCACCGCGTGGCCGCCGTTGTCGCGGACTATGCCTTTGGGGATGCCGGTGGTGCCGGAGGTGTAGAGGATGTAGAGGGGGTCGGTTGCCTTCACGGTTACGCAGGGGGCTGGGGTGGCCGTGGCCATCAGCTCGTTCCAGTCCTTGTCGCGGCCCGCGGTGAGAGGGGCGGTGCACATGGGGCGCTGGAAGATGATGGTGTTCTGGGGCTTGTGCTCGGCCAGGTCGATGGCCTTGTCCAGGAGGGGCTTGTATTCGATGACCTTTTTGCCCTCGATGCCGCAGGAGCCGGAGATGATGACCTTGGGCATGGCGTCGTTTATGCGGATGGCGAGCTCGTTGGGGGCGAAGCCGCCGAAGACCACCGAGTGGACCGCGCCGATGCGGGCGCAGGCAAGCATGGACATCACGGCTTCGGGTACCATCGGCATGTAGATGATTACGGTGTCGCCCTTGGTGACGCCGAGGCCCGCGAGCATTCCCGCGACCTTGGCGACCTCGTCGCGAAGCTCGGAGTAGGTGTATTTTTTCTTCACTTCGGTGACGGGGCTGTCGTAGATAAGGGCGGTCTGTGAGCCGCGCCCGCCTTCAACGTGGCGGTCGAGGGCGTTGTAGCAGGTGTTGAGCTCTCCGCCCACGAACCATTTGTAAAAGGGCGGGTTGGACTCGTCGATTACCTTGTCCCACTTCTTGACCCAGGAGATTTTCTCGGCGGCTTCTCCCCAGAAGCCCTCCTTGTCGCTCATGCTCCGTTTGAAAATTTCTTCGTATCGACCCATTTCATGCTCCTGACTAATGATGTTCATTATGAAAAAGGCTTTCCGCCATAAAACAAACGCCGTTTAACTTTATCAGCCCACTTGGGTTATGTCAATCGGGCGCAGCGCGAACCAGAAAAAAGCGCAAATGGTACAAGCGTGCCAAATATCCAGATGCGGCAAGGATAAATCAGCCTCACCCCGAAGCCGTTTTATCCAGTAAAACTAACTGCCAGACTCGGCCCTTGTGAAAAAGTGCAAAGTCAGCGCCGCGAAAACCGCCGCCGCCAGCCAGGCGGCACCCCAGGGTGGAATCGCTCCGGTGCGGCCAAGGGAGATTCCCAGCATGTGGACGAGGTAGAAGGAGAGCCCGATCCCTATACCCTTGGCTATGGCCCCCCAAAGGCCGGTGCGCTTTGTTATTCGCACTGCGAAGGGGATTGCGACAAGGGTGAGCACAAGGCCGAAGAAGGGGGTGGAGGTCTTCGCCCACCAATCCACCTCAAGGCCGGTGGTGGAGAGCCCCTGCGCCTTCAGCGAGTCGATGGTGAGGCGAAGCTCGCCCATCTGCATCTCGGCGGGCTCGTCTCGCGATATGTAGATATCTTCCGGCGTGGGGCCCACGGGGTAGGCCAGGCGTTCCTTCTCCGAGCTTTCCCACCCCGATGGCGTCAGGATGTTTTGCTCAATACCGTAAAGAACCCAGCCGCCGCCCTCCCACTTCGCCTCGGGGGCGGCGATGGACCTTATTATCCGCGATTCTTCCAGCTCGAAGACCTTCACGTCCTTCATAGACATCTTGTCGGGGGCGACCCACTTGGCGTTGACCAGCGCGTTGCCCTTTTTTAGCCAGACGTTGGTGGAGCGAAGGAGTTTTTCCACCGGCTTGGCCATTATCTTCACGTCCCTAAGCTCGCGGTGGTGGCTGTAAGCGTCTGGGACAACGGTTTCCTGAAGGAAAAAAGCCAGGGCGCACGCCAAAAGGGCTACGAAGAAGAAGGGCGCGGCAATTTTGCGCACCGGAATGCCCGAGGCGCGAAGCGCCGTTATCTCGCCGTTTTTCGACATCACCGAGAGGGTGGCCATGGCGCCTATAAGCAGGGAGACCGGCATCGCCTGGACCGCCATCCACGGAATGCGGGCGGCTATCATTTTAAGATAGAGCGAAAAGGAGGGGTTGTAGCGGAAAAAGAGGTAAAGGCTCTCGAAGACGGAGAAAAGTGCTATGAGTCCCACCAGCGCGGCTAAAGTAAGGAGGGAATTCTTCAAGAAGGAGACGCCGAGGTAGCGCGACATTATCCTCATGGCGAACCCGCCCCGCGAAAGAACGCGCCCTTCGCCCTCGCGGCCAGCGCGGCTATGGTTTTCTCAAGGGGCATTGCCCGTTCGCGGTTCTTGCGGGCGAAAGCGTAGGCGGCGAGCAAACCGGTGGCTATATTCGGAAGCCACATCGCCAGCCAGGGGGCCAGTTTGCCGTTTTTCGCCGCCGAGAGGCCGAAGGTGTGCATGGCGAAGTAGGCGAAGATGATGAGAAGGCTCACCACCACCCCCCGCGATTTGCCCGAGCGGTCGTGGTGAAGCCCCAGGGTCGCGCCCAAAAGGCCGAGGACTAGGCAGGCGAAGGGGAGGGCGAGGCGCTTTTGAAACTCGATGCGCGCCATCCGCTCAGACCCCTCGGCGTAGCCGCGCCGGTAAATCTCGCCGGTGGACATCTCGTTTTCCTTCATCGCCTTCGGGGTAGGGCTCGGAACGGGAATGGTTATCTGGCTCTCCTTGGCGCGGGTCCGCCGCACCGGCCCCTTGGTTCCGACCTGTTGGATCTCCACCTCGTAAAGGTCCAGCGCCAGCCCCGAATCCACCGCGTGGATGAACCCCTTTTGGGCGGTGATCGCCGAATCCTCCAGCGGCTTTTTCGAGGAATAGAGGAATATGCCCCTAAGCTCGCCCTCGCGCTCTCCCTTGCCCGAGGCGTAGAGGGTTATTCCCTCCGAAAGCTGGTTGAATGCCCCCGTCTCGGTCGAGAGGTTTATCCCTCCCATGAGCGTGTCGTAAATCGCCGCCCGAAGACGCCTTTCAGCCGTGGGTTGCAGCCATAGGCACACCACCGCCGCGAAAAGCCCCACCGCCAGCGAGAAGGCGAAGACCGGCTTCATGTTATTGCCCAGCCCCACCCCCAGCGAGCGCATCGCCGTAACCTCGCTGTCGGAGGAGAGCCTGCCCATGCCCAGCACCACGCTCAAAAGAAGGCTGACCGGCAACAGGATCGGCAGCAGGGTGGGTATGACCATCAGAAAGAGGCCCGCCACTTCAAGGGCGGGAAGCCCCTTGGCCACGACCATGTCGAAAAGCTGCGCTATCCTCTGTATCAGGAGGATGAAGGTCAAAACCCCTATGGCGAGGCCGAAGGTGGGCAAAAATTCCGCTATCACGTAGCGGTCCAGTCGCTTTAACATGGCCTAGAGGATACAGCTTTTAAAAAAAAACCAAAAGGGGCCGAGGGGCCAAAAAGGAGAGAGATGAAAAGCAAGGATGAAATGGCGGGTAAAATCGAATCGACCCTCCTTCGCGCCGACGCCTCTCGCCTTGAGGTGGAAATGCTCTGCGCCGAGGCGGTTCGCCTTGGCCTGTTCGGCGTCTGCGTCGCCCCCTCCCGCATACTCGACGCCAAAGAGCACCTTACCGGAAGCGGGGTGAAGGTCGTGACGGTAATCGGCTTCCCGCTCGGCAACACAACCTCCAACGCCAAACTCGCCGAGGTTGAGGACGCCCTCGCCCTTGGCGCCGACGAACTGGACATCGTCATGAACATCGGCCACTTCCTCGACGGAAGATTCGCCGACGTGGAGCGCGAGCTCCAGAGAGCCAAAAACGCCGTGGGCGATAAGGTTTTGAAGGTGATACTGGAGACCGGATACCTTGGCGAGGGGCAGATAATCCACGCGGGCCGCCTCGCGCTCGAAGCGGGGGCGGATTTTCTGAAAACCTCCACCGGCTTCGGGCCGAGGGGGGCAAGCGTCGAGGACGTGCGTCTTTTATCTTCCGTGGCGGGGGAAAAGGCGGGGGTGAAGGCCTCCGGCGGGATAAAGACAATGGCGAGGGCGATTGAAATGATCGGCGCGGGGGCGACGCGCATCGGCACTTCAAGCGCGGGCGCGATAATGCTCGAACTTGGCTAGTCCCTGACGGCTTTCTCGCTCTCTATTATCTCGATTCCAGCCAAAAGAAGCTGGTCGTAGCTCTCTTTTCCGAAAACCGAGGCCTCCAGGCGGGGCCGAAACCTCTGGCACACCCTCAAAAGCCCATCCCCGGTCAACTTGCCCGTCCTGTAATTCTTCCTAAGCCTTCTCGCTATCTCCGAGGCCGCCATCAGCGCCCCTTCGCCCGTGGGGTCGGCGATGAGACAGGGGGCCGAGCGGTCGCCGGAGAGGAGCGAAAGGCACGAATCGAAGGCCAGCTCCCTGTAATGGGCTATACGCTCGGGGTGGAGGTCCGGCTGGGCTCTTTTGGTG
Organism: bacterium; assembly: GCA_009724975.1. GTDB lineage: Bacteria > Desulfobacterota > Deferrisomatia > Deferrisomatales > BM512 > SCTA01. Next base: position 6,901 of record SRXB01000014.1, read on the forward strand.
GCCCTCTGCACCAGCGAGTGCCAGTTCCCCGACCTTCCCAGGAGCACCATACCCTGAAAGAGGGTTTTGTTGGTCCCGAAGGAAAAAAGCTGTCGGGAGAGGACCCTTTTCAGAAGCTCGTCGTTCTCGACATGCCGCTCCCTCGTTATCTGGCGCGGAATCTCCCAGACCTCGGGGGGCGCGTGTGAGTCCAGCCGCATCTCCCAGAGCTGGTGGGTGTTGGCGCGGGCGGTGAAGCCGAGGATAATCTTGTAGGGGACGAAATAGTTGTGGGCGACGACGTCGGCGGCAAGGTGGCTCATGTACCCTAGCGCGAAAGCGCTCTGGCTCGGCGTCTTCGCTTCCTCGGCGACCTCGTAGCCAACCGACCAGCGGTGGCAGTGGTTGAGGTAGGGCGCCATCTTCTTGCCGACAACTATATCCGCGGCTATGGAGCCGTAATAAAAGTCGAAGGGGTGGGCCGAAAGGAGGGCGGAGACCGCCTCGGGCACCAGCTGAAGGTTTAATAGTATCTGCCTTGAAAGCTCAAGGTGGGTCGCAGGCCCGAAGGCGAAGGCCTCCCCGGCGAAACCGGCCATCACGGCCAGCGCCAGCACGGTCAAAGAGATAAGGCGAAGCGGGTGGCTCAAAAAAAACCAAAATCGCCGCGAACGGGCGCTTGTGCGCGGGCAAATTGACTTTGCGCCGCGCTTGTGGTTAATAGCTCACGTAAATAATAATACAGGAGTTTTCACTTGGCCGCGTCCCAAAACCTTTTGAGTCTAGACAAAAAGGGGATGGAGGAATTTTTCGCCTCCCTCGGCGAAAAACCCTTTCGCGCGCGCCAGCTCCTCATGAAAATCTATTCGCAGGGGGCCTTTTCCCTCGATTCCCTCACCGAATTCTCCGCCCCACTCAAGGAAAAACTCGCCTCCTCCTCCTACATCGGCCTTCCCGAACTGGTGGAAAAGCAAAAGAGCGCGGACGGCACCGAAAAACTCCTTCTTCGCCTTCGCGACGGAGAAATGGTGGAGACGGTGCTTATCCCCGACGAAGAGCGCCTTACCCAGTGCGTCTCGACCCAGGCGGGATGCCCCATGGGGTGCAAATTCTGCCGCACCGCCTCGGGGGGCTTTCGCCGCAACCTCGAAGCGGGCGAGATAGTTGGACAGGTGGTGGCGGCGGGGGCCTATTCCTCCTTTCAAAAACGCGTAACCAACGTGGTCTTCATGGGGATGGGCGAGCCCCTGCTGAACCTTGAGGCTGTGACCCGCGCTTTTGAGATATTGACCGCCGACTGGGGTTTCGGGATATCGAAGCGGAAGATAACCATCTCGACCTGCGGCCTGGTGGAGGAGATGAAAAAGCTCCCCCCCGAGGTACTGGCGAGCCTCGCCGTCTCCCTCAACGCCACCACCGACGCCCAGCGCGACCTTTTAATGCCCGTGAACCGACGCCACCCCATAGCAGAGCTTTTGGGGGCTTTAAAAGAGCTTTCGGTGGCGCACAAGGGGCAATACACCATTGAGTACGTGCTTTTAGGCGGCGTAAACGATACAATTGAAGACGCCAGACGGCTCTCGAAGCTCCTTGCGGGGCTTCGCTGCAAAATAAACCTCATACCCTTCAACCCCCACGGCGAGAGTGATTTTAAGGCTCCCGACCCCAGGGCGGTGGAGCGTTTCCAGAGCCATCTTCTGGAGAGGGGATTCGTGGCGGTTTTGAGAAAGAGCCGAGGCGAGGATATAATGGCGGCCTGCGGCCAGCTGCGGGCCGACGAGCTTTTGAAATCAAAGGAATCGCAAGGGAGCTAGAGAATGGAAAGAGCCATAGGAATAATCGGGGGAAGCGGCCTCTACGAGATGGACGGCCTTGGCGATATAAAAGAGGTGGAGATTCCCACACCCTTCGGCATGCCCTCGGACAAGATAGTCACCGGCAACCTCGGCGGCAGGAAGCTGGCCTTTTTGCCCCGCCACGGGCGCGGCCACCGCTACCTCCCCACCGAGGTTCCTTATCGCGCCAACATCTGGGCGCTAAAGTCCCTCGGGGTCGAGTGGATACTCTCCCTCTCCGCCGTCGGCAGCCTCCAGCACGAAGCGGGGCCCGGCGATGTGGTCCTTCCCGACCAGTTCATCGACAGGGCCCTTTCCCGCCCCAACACCTTTTTCGGCAACGGCCTCGTCGGCCACGTCGGCATGGCCGACCCCGTCTGCGGACACCTGGCCGACGCGGTGATGAAGGCGGGCGAGGGGCTAGGCCCCAAGTTCCACAGGGGAGGAACCTACGTCTGCATAGAAGGCCCCACCTTCGGCACCCGCGCCGAATCGCACCTTTACCGCTCGTGGGGAGCCAAGATAGTCGGAATGACCAACGCCACCGAGGCCAAGCTGGCCCGCGAGGCCGAAATATGCTACGTGACGATAGCTATGGTCACAGACTACGACTGCTGGCACGAAGAGGTGGTCAGCATAGAGGCGATTCTTGAGATACTTGGCAAGAACGTCAACAACTCGAAGGAGCTTGTGCGCCGCATCGTCCCCCTCATAGGAGAGAGCCGCCCCTGCGGGTGCGCCGAGGCCGCCAAGTACGCCATAATGACCGCCCACGACAAAATTCCGCCCAAAACGCGCCAGGCGGTGGAGCTTCTTTACGGCAAGTACCTGAAGGGGGCCTGACAGTGGCCTCTGACCTTATAGTAGTCGGCTCGGTGGCCATAGATTCGGTCGAAACCCCTTTCGGACGCGAAGAGGAGTCGCTGGGCGGCAGCGCCCTTTACTTTTCCGCCGCCGCCAGCCTCTTTTCGCCGGTGAAAGTCGTCGCGGTGATAGGCGAGGACTTCCCAAGGGACGCGGTGGACTTCCTCGAAGGGCGAGGGGTAGATCTTACGGGCCTCATAACCAGCCCGGGCAAGACTTTCCGCTGGAAGGGGCGCTACGGCTTTGACCTGAACGAGGCACATACCCTCGAAACCCACCTCAACGTCTTCGAGGACTTCAACCCTGTGCTCACCCAGGGCCAGCGCGAGAGCGAATACGTCTTTTTGGCGAACATCGACCCCGAAATACAGCTAAAGGTCCTCGACCAGGTCGATTCTCCCCGCCTCGTGGCCGCCGACACCATGAACTTCTGGATAGAGGGCAAGCCAAAAGCCCTTAAAAAGGTGATAGAGCGCGTTGACGTGCTGGTTTTGAATGAGGCCGAGGCCCGCATGCTCTCCGGCGAGTCGAACCTCGTCAAGGCGGGCAAGAAGATTCTGGAGTGGGGACCCGCCGGAGTGGTAATCAAGCGCGGCGAGTACGGCGTAATCTATTTCGCCGAAAACCACGTCTTCAGCGCACCCGCCTACCCGCTGGAAAGCGTCTTCGACCCCACCGGCGCGGGCGATTCCTTCGCGGGGGGCTTCATGGGCCACATAGCCGCGACCGGTGACGTCTCGACCGAGGGGCTTAGGCGCGCAATCGTTTACGGAAGCGCCGTGGCTAGTTTCAACGTCGAGGATTTCAGCTTCAAAAGGCTCGCGACGGTGGCCAGGGAGGACCTTCGGGACCGTTACGCCGAATTTAGGGCTATGACCGTTTTCGAGGCGGATGTATAACTTAAAAAAAACCGCCCCGCCGTCGGGGCTTTCGGGGCAAGGAGCCGGATAATTTGAAAGAGGCGTTCAAAAAGGCTTCGCTGGCGTTTGTTTTGATTTTTTTAATCGTGGTTGCCGGCTGCTCCGGCGCCGACGAGAAGACGCGCAAGAACGAGGCGCTCTCCTCCCAGCAGTTCGCCGAGGCTTACATGCGCGACGGCAAGCCCGCCCGCGCCCTTCAGGAGCTTGCCAAGGCGCAGGCCCTTACGCCGGAGGACCCCAAGATTCCTCACATGATGGGGGTCGCCTACTGGCAGAAGAAGGAATACGCCCTCGCCGAGCAGAGCTTTTTGAAGGCGGTTGCGCTAAAGGACGATTACTCGGAGGTGTGGAACACCCTCGGGGCGCTCTATATATCGCAAAACCGCTTTTCCGACGCGGTGCGCGTCCTTGAGAAGGCCCTCTCCAACGTCTATTACAACTCTTATGAAAGCGCCATGTCCAACCTCGGCTGGTCGCTTTACAAGCTGGGCCGCAACGCCGAGGCGAAGGTGAAGCTGACCGAGGCGATTGAGATTGACCCGAACCAGCCCGTCACCCGCGTGAACATGGCCATTTTGCTCTACGACGAGGAAAACTACGAGGAAGCCTTCAAACACGCCAACGAGGCCCTGCGCGTCGCGCCGGACTACGCCAACGCCCACCTCCAGAAAGGGATGATTCAGATAAAGATGGGGGACAAGGAGGGGGCGAGGGAATCGCTGACGCAGGCCTGGAAGATGGGGGCTGGCGGCGACGTGGGCAAATCTGCAAAAACTTACCTGGATTTTCTGGAGAAATAGATAGATGAGCGCAACGGCAAGGGAACTTAACTTCGGAAACGCCCTCAGGAAGGCTCGCCAGGACGCCGGCTACGACCTCAGGAGGTTGAGCGACGTCACCCGCGTGCAGACCCGTTACATCGAGGCCCTTGAGGAAGAGGATTGGGGGAGCGTGCCAAAGGGGGTCATCGGCAGGGGCTTCGTGCGCCTCATCGCCCGTGAAATCGGCGCCGACAGCGAAGACCTCCTTGAGCGGTACAGGGTCAGCCGCGGGGAAGACCCCTTGGCCCACCTCGTCCACTACACCAACGAGGAGGAGGAGATGGACATGGAGGTGGGAAGGCCCGCCCCTGCCTTTGGCCGCTCCTTTGAGCGCGGCCCGCTCCTAATCGTCATCGCCGCCGTCGTATTAATGGCCCTCATCGGCGCGGGCCTATGGCTCTGGGGGCCGTGGGGCGGGAAGGGGAGCGTGGAAAAAGGCGTGAAGGCCGCCCGCGTCGCCGAGCCGGTGGAGCCCGCCGCGGCGCCGGTGAAGGTCATTCTCCTTGAAATAGCCGCCAGCAGGGAAACAGCCGTCACGGTTGAGGGCGAGGGGCTTGAAGCCGGAAAACTCGACCTCAAGCCCGGCGATGTGAAGAAGCTGGAAGTGTCGAAAAAGGCGCGCCTAATACTGGCCGACCCCACCTCCGTAGCCCTTGTCTGGAACGGCGTCATGCTGAAACTGCCCGACACCCCCGGCGTCGAAGCGGTGATTCTACTTCCCGACGACGCCGAGAAGTTCAAGCCTTGACCCTTTCCCCGCCGGAAAACCATCTTTGCGATATCGCCCGTAAACTCGGCCCCGCCTTCAGGGGGGTAGAGGCCGCGGTGGTACTCGGCTCGGGCCTCTCGGAGGCGGCTGGAGCGCTAGGCGTGGGCAAAACGGTAGATTACTTCGCCGCCTGCGGACGAAAGCCCGCCGTGCCGGGCCACCCGGGCCTTCTCGGCGCGACAAAAATCGGGAAAATCAAGACGGCGGTCTTTTTGGGGCGCGCCCACTACTACGAGGAGCGCTCCATGGAGTCCGCCGCCCTCGCGGTGAGGCTGGCCGCCGCTATGGGAGCGAAGTTCTGCGCCCTTTTCTGCGCCGTCGGCTCCCTTCGCGACGATTTTTCCACCGGCGACTGGGTCTTCGTCGAAGACCACCTCAACTTCATGGGGCAAAACCCACTCGCCGGAGTCCTTGCGGAGGGCGGCCCCCCATTTCTGGACCTCGGCGGCCTCTACTCGCCCGAGCTTCACCCCCGAATTTCAGCCATGCTCCCCGGCATGGAGGTTAAAAAAGGCGTTCTCGCCGCCTTTAGCGGCCCCACCTACGAAACTCCGGCGGAGGTGCGCATGGCCAAGGCCCTTGGAGCCGACGTGGTGGGGATGAGCTCTGTTCCCGAAGCGGTTTGGGCGCGCCACCTAGGCCTTAAGGCGGCAGTCTTCGCCCGCGTCGCCAACCCGGCCGCCGGGCTTTCTCCCTCGCCCCTTCGCCATGAAGACGTAGTGCGCGAGAGTTCGCTCGGCGGCGACGAGGCCGCGATGATAGCGAGCGCCGCGATAGCCGCGTGGGCGGCGGAGAGGGGCTGAAATGACCGTCAGCGCCGTAAGCCTCCTCTCCGGCGGCCTAGATTCCCTTCTGGCGACCCGCCTGGTGCAGGACCAGGGGGTGAAGGTGACGGGACTTCAGTTCATCAGCCCCTTTTTCGGCTCGTGCCTGAAGTGGGAGGCCGAGGAGGCGGTGCGCCGCTACAAGGAACACTTCGAGATCGACGCGAAGATAATAGACCTTTCGGAAGAATACCTCGGAGTAGTCGGAAGCCCCGACCACGGCTACGGCAAGAATTTCAACCCCTGTATCGACTGCAAGATCTTCCTCTTTAAAAAAGCCCTCGATTACATGCGCGAGAGCGGCGCGAGCTTCCTCATAACCGGAGAGGTCGTAGGCCAGCGCCCCATGAGCCAGCGCCGCTACACCATGGACCTAATAGCCAACAAGATGGGAGCCAAGGATATCCTCCTTCGCCCCCTTTGCGCCAAGGCCCTGCCGCCGACCCTCCCCGAACGCGAGGGTTGGGTGGACCGCCAGAAGCTGATGAACTTTTCGGGGCGTTCCAGAAAGCCGCAGATGGCGCTGGCCAAAGAGCTTGGCATTGACGGCTACCCCGCTCCGGCGGGCGGCTGCGTTCTTACCGACCCAATACTCTCGGGGCGCATCTCGCGCTACTTCGCCGCCACCGCGCCGGAGAAAAGAAGCGTCTCGGAGCTTTTGCTCCTCCTCTCGGGCAGGCCTTTTCGCTTTCCGGGGGGCTCAATCCTCACCACGGGACGCAGCGAGGGTGAGAACAACGCCATGATACGGCTGGCGGGCGAGGGGGACCTCTTCGTGAAGGTTCCCGACATCCCCGGGCCGCTGGGAATCTTCCGCCAGATAGGCGAGGTGGACGAGCGCGCGCTGGCCGCCTCGGTGGTCTTGCGCTACAGCCCCAAATCCCCGGAAGAATACAAGGTCGGCGTCGGCGTTAGGCCCGAGCCCTCCGATTACCTCCTCACTGCCCGAAAAGCCACCGACGAAGAGCTGGAAACCTACAGGGTGTGAGGGCAGGATGGAGAAAACCCCCTCCCTCGACTCTTACCGCAAAATGCAGTCGGTCCTCGGGACGCCGCTGGCGGCGCTCAAGGGGGTCGGCCCGAAGATAGCCGAAAAGCTCTCCAAAAAAGGGCTCTCCACCGTCGGCGACGCCCTCGCTTTCCTCCCCATCCGCCACGAGGACCGCTCGCGCCTCACCCCGATAAAAAACCTCGCCGAGGGCCAGCCAGCTTCTTTCAGGGGCGAGCTGCGACGCCTTGAGGTCCGCTATTACCGGCGAAGGCGCGTCCTTGAGGGGGTGGTCTTCGACGGCACCGGCGCGGTTACTCTGAAGTGGTTCCACGGCAAGTTCGAGTGGCTGGTCAAAAAATATCCGGCTGGGTCCAGCGTGGTGGCCTACGGCGTGGTCAATTATTTCAACGGCGGCAGGGAGGTCATCCACCCCGACCTTGAGATAGAAGACGCCCCCGCCGCCGGAGAGATGGAGAGCGTAGTACCCGTTTATTCCGAGGTGGAGGGGGTTCACCCCAAGGTCTTGCGCAAAATCATGCGGCAGGCGGTTGAGGGGGCCTCAATGCACCTTGTCGGAGTCGTTCCTCCGGCCCTTTACCCCCTCTGCGGGGTTGACGAGGGGTATTTGCGATACCCGGGGGCGGCTTACAGGGAGCTTCACTTCCCCTCAAGCCAGGGAGAGGCGCTTTCGGAAGGAATCGAAAGAGCCCGAAAAGCGGTTGCGCTGGGTGAGTTCTTCCTTCTTGAGCTTACGCTCCTTCGGCGGCGCTCGGGCGAGAAGAGCGCGGAGGGGATAGCCTTTCGCCCCGATTTTTCCCTTATCCGCCCCCTTCTCAAAACCCTTCCCTTCGAACTCACCGGCGCGCAAAAGAGGGTATTGTCCGAGATACGGCGAGACATGGAGTCGGCCCTTCCCATGCTTCGCCTTTTGCAGGGCGACGTGGGCAGCGGAAAGACCCTCGTAGCCCTCATAGCCTCCCTGATGGCGGCTGAAAGCGGCTACCAGGGGGCCGTCATGGCCCCGACCGAGGTGCTGGCCGAGCAGCATTACCGCAATTTCCTGCGCCTCCTCGACGGCCTGCCCGCGCGGGTGGAGCTTTTGACCGGCTCGACCACCCAAAGGGAGCGCGACCGCATTTCGGGGGCGCTGGCGCTTGGCGAGGTTGAGATAATCGTCGGCACCCACGCACTCATCCAGCCCGATGTGTCCTTTAAGAACCTCGGCCTCGCGGTGGTGGACGAACAGCACCGCTTCGGGGTGATGCAAAGGGTGGCGCTGGCGCAAAAAAGGCGGGGGAAGGGGGTTCCAGACCTCCTTGTCATGACCGCCACCCCCATACCGCGCACCCTCTCCATGACCGTCTACGGAGACCTCGACCTCTCCGTCATCGACGAGATGCCTCCGGGCCGCGCGCCCGTTAAAACCACCGTGGTGGGGAAGGCCGGATATCAGAAGGTGTGCGATTTCATCCGCGCCGAGGTGAAAAAGGGTAGGCAGGCCTACGTGGTCTTCCCGCTGGTGGAGGAGAGCGAGAAATCGGAGCTCAAAGCCGCCGTGGAGACCTCTCGCCACTTCTCCGAGGAGGTTTTTCCCGACCTTCGGGTGGGGCTTTTGCACGGCAGGATGAATTCGGCGGAGAAAGAGGCGGCTCTCGGGGCCTTTTCGCGTGGGGAGACTGATATCCTGGTCTCCACAACGGTGATAGAGGTCGGGATAGACGTTAAAAACGCCACCGTGATGGCGGTAGAGCACGCCGAGCGCTTCGGCCTCTCCCAGCTTCACCAGCTCAGGGGGCGCGTGGGGCGCGGCGGTGGCGAGTCCTACTGCTTTTTGCTGGTAGGCGGACCCGTTTCCGGCGACGCGAGGGAGCGCCTCTCTATAATGGCCGCCACCAACGACGGCTTTCGCATCGCCGAGGAGGACCTGAAGATTCGCGGCCCGGGCGACTTTCTCGGAACCCGCCAGTCGGGGCTGCCGGAGCTTAAAATCGGCAACATTCTCACCGACGGCGTCCTTCTTGAGCGTGCGCGCGGGGTGGCCGCAGAGCTTTTGAAGGGCGACCCCGCCCTCGAAGACCCAGCCAACTCGGTCCTTCGCGCAATACTGCGGGAGGGGGGGCTTTCCAGAGCCTCGCTGGTCGCCTCCGGCTAGAAAAATCCCGAAGCCCGTTTTTAGGTAAACACCGTTACATTCTCTCTTCACCGCCGAAAAAGCCCGCCGCTCCTTCCTAAAACCATTGACATGTTCCCTGCACAATGATTCACTA